>CAMLNJ010000384.1 GCA_946481225.1 uncultured Verrucomicrobiota bacterium
CGATCTTCAGGTATTCGAGGATGTCGTCGTAGAGGCCGCTTTGGTTGGCGTAGAGCGCGTAGTTGCGGGCGTTCTCGAACCAGTCGCGCGTGGTGGGGCGGTGTTTTTTGGCGGCGTCGAGGAGGTCGCGCGTCGTGAGCGGGGCGAGTTTTCCGGACTTCATGGCGGCGCGGAGTTTCTCCTCCACGGCGAGTTCCACGACGGCGCGGAGGTCGGCGCCGGAGTAGGAATCGGTCTTCTTCGCGACTGCCTCGGGGTCGACGTCGGCGGCGGGTTTTCCCTTGAGAAGGATGCGCACGATCTCGGCGCGGGCGACCTGGTCGGGGGGCGCGACGAAGAGGATGCGGTCGAAGCGGCCGGGGCGGCGGAAGGCGGGATCGAGGTGCCACGGAGCGTTGGTGGCGGCGAGGATGAGCACGCCCTCGTTGGAGGACTGCACGCCGTCGAGCTCGTTGAGGAACTGGTTGATGAGGTGGCGGCCGCCGCTCTTGAGCATGTCGGTGCGGCTGGCGCCGAGGGCGTCCACCTCGTCGAAGAAGAGCACGCAGGGGCGATGGGAGCGGGCCTGCTCGAAGAGGGCGTGCAGATTTTTTTCGCTCTGGCCGATCCACATGTCGAGGACGTCGCTGATGCCGACGGCCATGAAAGCGGCGCGGACCTCGCCGGCGGTGGCGCGGGCGAGATGGGTTTTTCCACAGCCGGGCGGGCCGTAAAGGAGCACGCCGCCGCCGGCCTTCTTGCCGTAGGCGGCGAACATCTCGGGATGCTGCATGGGGAGGATGATCTTCATGCGGATCTCCTCCTTCATCTTTTCCATGCCGCCTAGGTCGGCGAAAGTGACGCGCGGGCGTTCGATCTCGGCGGAGGCGTCGTCCGATGGGAGCTCGCCGGCGGGGAGGCGTTCGCGAGATTCGGGCGAGTCGCCTGCGTCCTCGTCCGCGTTGTCGTCGACGAACTCGTCGGAAGGAAAGGGTGGCGGCTCCGGCGGAGTGATGGACGGCGAGGGGGCGGGCTTGGGCGCGAGCGCGGCGGGCGCGGGCAGGTGCGGGGCGAGCTCGTCCTCGAGGTGCGGATCGGTGGCGGCGGGGCGGGCGGCGCGGGCGCGTTGGTAGAGGCGGGCGGCGAGACGGGGCTCGCCGGCTTTGAGCGCGAGGCGGGCGTGGAGCAGGAGGGCGCGGCCGGAGGCCTCGGGCGCGGCGGTGAGGTTTTCGACGATGACGAGCGCGGCGGAGTTTTTGCCGAGGTGATAGAAGGCGTGGGCGAGGCCGAGTTTGGCCTCGGTGTCGGCCGGCGAAAGGGCGAGGGCGCGTTTGAAAAGAACCTCTGCTTCGGCGAAGCCGCCCAGGCCGAGGACGTGCGTGGCGACGTGGACGAGGAGCGGGGCGTTGTCGGGAGAGTGACGGAGGGCCTCGCGCAGGGCGGGAGGGACGAGTTCCGAGGAAAGCGGGTCTTCGGCGGACATGGGGTGCATCCAAGCGGCGGGACGCGAGGGGAGTCGAGAGGGGAAGCGCGCGCGACGGCGCGGTGCCGGTGAATAGTGACGGAGCCGTTACCTAAATCTCACCGTCTCCCCGCTTCGTTCGGGCCAAAACAGGAGTGTAATTTCCTCCGCCCCATGCCCGTCCCCGCCATTCGCCCCGTCGGCCCCGTTCGCCTCTCTTACGGTTTCGTGTCGGCCTCGCTGCTGTCGCTGTTTGCCGCGCGGGGTCACGCCGAGACATCGGTCACGTTCAAGAACCAGTCGTGGCAGGAGGAGGACGAACGCATCCGCGTGGACGCCCAATACGCCTTGCTCGACACGGAGCTAAGCCCCGACGCCCGCCTGAAGGTCATGGGCCTCATTGACACCATCGCGGGCGCCACCCCGACCGGCGAGAAGGCCGCTCCCGGCGCGCCTCCGCCCACCTCGGAAATGGAGGACAAGCGCAAGGCCTGGAACGTCGACTTCGCCTATCAGTTTCCGCGCGTGAACGTCTCCGTCGGCCACGGCGTCAGTCGTGAGGACGACTACGTCTCGCACGGCTATTCGTTCAACACGCTCACCGACTTTAACCAGAAGAACACTCTCGTGCGCGTCGGCTGGGGACACACCGACGACCGCCTCATGGAGCCATTCTGGAGCGAGGACCGCGAGAAGACCGGCGACGACTTCATCGTCGGCGTCACGCAGCTGCTCTCGCCCGCCTTCTCCGTCACCGTCAACCTCGCCTACGGCCGCGCCGAGGGCTTTCTCAGCGACCCCTACAAGATCGTCTCGACCACCCGCCTCGCCCTCGATCCCGGCACCTACTACACGCCGCCCGAGAACCGCCCGCGCGAGAAGGACAGGGGGAGCGTCTTCGTCGGCGCCAACCGGCACTTCGAGCGCCTCGACGCCGCCCTCGACGCCTCGTATCGATTTTATCACGACAGCTTCGGAGTCGACAGCCACACCGTGGAGCTGAAGTGGCTCCAGCGGGTCGGCGCACACCTCGTCGTCGAGCCCTCGATCCGCTATTACCGACAGGGCGCGGCGGACTTTTATTACTACGACCTCGACGCGGCCGGCGTCGTCACCAACTACGACCCGCTCTTCGAGACCGGCACCGGCGAGGGGCCGTTTTACTCGTCCGACCACCGGCTTTCCGAGATGGAGACGATCAACCTCGGCCTGAAAGTCTCCTGGATTTTCAACCCTCACTGCTCGGTCGATGTCTCCCTAGAGCGCTACCTTATGCAGGGCCTCGACGGCGTCACGCCATCCGCGGTCTACAGCGACGCCAACGTGATCACCCTCGGCCTGAAGCTTAGTCGCTGATCCGCCGCCTTCGCTGATCCGATCCACCATGTGCGCTCTTCTGTCTTCCGCACCCGTTCCGCCGCCATCCGCCGCCGCTCCTGCGCGTCCGGCGGGCGCCGTGCGTCGTCACCGCTGGGCCGCCTTGGGAACGACCTGCGAGATCCAGTTCGCCTGTGAAGACGACGCCCTCGCGCGTCGCTTCGAGACCGAGGCCGTCGCCTGGGTGGCGTCCTTCGAAGCCCGCTATTCCCGTTTCCGTCCCGACAGCCTGATCGGCCGCATCAACGCCGCCGCCGGTCGCGAGTGGGTGGAGGTGGACGAGGAGATGGACGGCTTTCTCGATTTCTGCGGCTCGCTCCACTTCATTACCCACGGCGCGCTCGATGTCACCGCCACGCCCGTGCTGCGCCTCTGGGACTACAAGGCGCGCGTCCCTCGCATTCCCGCCGACGCCGAGATCGCCTCCGCCCTTCGCCTCGTCGGCTGGGAAAAAGTGCAACGCGAGCCCGGTCGCGTGCGCCTGCCCGAGCCCGGCATGGCGCTAGACTTCGGCGGCTGGGGAAAGGAATACGCCGTCGACGCCATCGCCGCGCTCGCCCGCTCGCTCGGGATCGCGCGCGCCTTGGTCGACTTCGGCCACGATCTTTGCGCCGTCGGCGCCGCACCCGGAAAGCCAGGCTGGCACGTCGGCCTCGAAGATCCGGCCAATCCAGCCGGCCCGTGCCGTGGCAGCCTCGCCGCCGCCGATATCGGCGTCGCCAGCTCCGGTGATTACCTCCGCGGCTTCACGGTCGGCGGAAAACGCTACGGCCACATCGTCGACCCGCGCACCGGCCGCCCCGTGGCCAACGGATGCCGTCAGGTCACCGTCGTCGCCCCCACCTGTCTCCAGGCCGGAGCGCTCTCGACCGCGATTTTCATCCTCGGGCCCGACGCCGGTCTGGCTCTCGCCGGTCAGACCATGGGCGTCGAGGCCCGCGTCATCACCGATCGCGCGGTCCATCAAACCCGCGGCTTCTTTCGTTATGTCGTTTCCTGAATCACCCTCTCTCCTCCGCCGGGTCGTGACCCTGCTTCTCGGCGTGGCGTTGGTCTTCGCCGCCGCCTCCGCCCTTCGCGCCGAGGTCAAGGTCGGCGCGCCCTTCCCCGAACTCTCCGCCCACGCCTTCGAGGGCACGCTTCCGGCCCGCGCCGGGCAGGTCGTCCTGGTGGACTTCTGGGCCACCTGGTGCGCCCCGTGCAAGGCCTCCTTTCCCGTCTATGACGCGTTCCAGAGCGAGTTCGCCACGCGCGGCTTCACCGTCATCGGCGTCAGCGTGGACAAAAAGGCCGCGCCCTACGC
>CAMLNJ010000385.1 GCA_946481225.1 uncultured Verrucomicrobiota bacterium
GAGGAACGCGAAGGCGCGAAGGAGGCCGGAAACCGGACGGATAATGGTTTTCATGGGCGCGAACTGGAGAACTTCTCCCGATTTTATCGCGCGCGGAAAAGGTGTCGAGCCGGGAAGGGGCGGGGGCGAAGCGGCCCGGGCCTCGCGCGGTCCAAGGACCGGGCCGTGCGGTCATGCTAGCCGCCGCGCGGAACGCGGCGCGGCGATCAATCCAGTCAAGTCCGCGCCGAGGCTGGCGGGCCCACCCTCAGGGCGCGGGGATCGCGCCGCTCTGATGAAGGCGGAAGCGCTCGGTGGTGGGGCCGGCGGAGGAGCCGGCGGCGGCGGGAATGATCGCGAGGCCCTCGGCGGTGACGGTGCCGGCGGCGAGCGAGGTGTTGTTGGGGTTGGCCGGCACAAGAACCACGCCCTCCAAGACGACTTTGCGCCCGTCGGGAAGGAAGAGGCTGCCGGTGAGGTTGCCCGTGGCTTCGGTGAGTTTGATCGAGAGTTTTAAGGCGTCAGGCGGGGTGGCGTCCGTGAAAGTGAGTTTGGCAAAATCGAGCTTCAAGGTGGCGGGCAGGCCGGCGGCGGGGAGGATCGCGCCGTTGAAGACGACGTCGATGGTGGCGAGGGTGTCGTTTTCGGTGAAGCTGATGCCGAGGTTGGTTCCGTTGAAGAAAAGCCAGGGCTGGACGGCGAGGGTGAGTCCGAGCGGGCCGAAGCCCGAGGCGTAGCCGGAGGGCTTGGCGACACCCGCCGGACGCATCCAATAAGTGTCGAGGCCGGCTCCCGCAGCCAAGGCGTAGCGGGAGAAATAACGGTTCTGCGCGGGGTTGTAGGCCACGGCGGAGGCGAGCTTGAAGTCGGAGGAGAAGAAGGTTCCGGTGGTCGCGCCGTAGGGGCGGGCAAAGAGGCGATAGCTGGCGTTGGCGGTCGTGGGAACGGAGGCGGTGAACGGTGCGCCGTCCGGGAGTTTGCCTGTGACTTTCAGGGTGCCGGCGGCGTCGATGGGCGCCCGTGCGTAACCGCTGCCGGCGGGGATGGGCGAAGCGCTTCCGCCGGGGGCGAGCAGCGAGGGCTTGGTGATGCCGAGGTTGTAGGCGGCGACGTTGGTCCAAGGCGCGGGATTGGCGGCCGAGTAGGTGGCGAGGCGGACGCCGGCGGCGTTCGCGCCTTCGGGCACCGGGGAGGCCGCGGAGCCGTCGCGGCGGGTGAGCGTGGCGGAGAGCACGCCCCCGGTGGTGATGCCGAGGCTCGGGAGCAGGTAGATATGGCCGGCGGCGAGACCGGGCCGGGTGATGGAAAGCGGCGCTGCGAGGCTGAGCGCCCCGGTGGAGGGATCGCGCATGAAGGCGCCCTTGAGCGGCAGGGCCGGCTTGTCCTTCGCGGTGACGAGGGTTCCGGTGAAGGTGCCGTTGGCGGCGACGACGAGGGAGAGTTTGGCGACGGGGGGGGCGTCTTCCGTTTCGGGCGAGAGCAGCGCCTCGAACCGGGCTGCTTGGGTGCCCGAGAGGGCGCGGACCTCGATGTAGTGGACGCGGGTGCCGGTGATCATGCCCGCTTCGCGGATCGTCACGGTGACCTTGTAGATGCCGGGTTTGGCGGTGGGCGTGCCGGAGATGCACCCGGTCTCTTCATCGAGCGCGAGGCCTTTGGGCACGCCGACGGCGCTGAAACGACGTCCGTCCGCCTTGGAAAGGCCGGGAAGCGGCAGATCCTCTTGCGTCACGGCGGTGAAATCTTCCGTCAACACCCGGAGCCGGGAGGCGGTGGAGGTGGCGGCGCCGAGCGCGTTGGTGATGACGCAGCGGTATTGGTCGTCGTTGAGGGCGAGGGCGGCGAATTTCGCGGTGTCGTCCGCTCCGGCGAGAGAGATGGTCAAGGTCCGCGTGGTCGCGCCGGTGTAGCGGGTAGGAACCTCGGCGGTGGAGTTGGCGAGGGGAATCCAGTTGGTCGCGACCTTGGGGTTCTGTCCGGCGGGGAGGCGCATCCATTGGTAAGATACGGGGGTGTTGGCCGCGGCGGGCAGCGAGGTGACCGAGATGGTGGCGTTGCCGCCGAGCTGGCCGGTGGCGAGCTTGGGCGGCTGGGCGGAAAAGCCGACGGGGAGCGTGGTGATCTTCAGGGTGGTCGGCTTGCTGATCGTGGTGCCCAGCGCGTTCACGAGAACGAAGCGGAACTGGTTGCCTTGAAGCGCGGCGAGCACGGCGGCGGGAGAAACGGTGGAGTCGAGCGCGATTTTGAGCTCGGCGCCGTTTTCACCGGTGAAGAGCGGGTCGTCGGCAAGGATGGTCGTCCATTCGCCGCCGGAGATTTTGCGCTCCCAGCGGATCGTTCCCGCCGGCCAGACGCTCGTCGAGGCGACGAAGGAGGCGACTGCGCCGAAGGCCTTGGTGCTGACGCCGGGCAACTGGCTGAGGATGGCGGGCACGCGCTGGCGGCCGACGTAAAAGGTGAAATCGGAGTAGATGCCGTTGCCGATGGAAGCGCGCACGGTGACGGGGACGCGGCCGCCGATGGCGCCGGGGACGATTTTTAGCACGTTCTGCGCGAGGCTGACTTTCGCGACCTGGGGAACGCCGGCGCCGACGAGGCTGATGGTGATGGCGGGCGGCGTCTTCAGGGCCGCCGGCACGGAGTCGGCGGAGACAGAGCGGACTTTCGTAAGGGGAAAGAAATTGAACAGCGCGAGGTCGGTCTGGCCCGGCTGGACATTGTAGTAGGGCAGATTTTCAAACGCGCCGCCGAGGTTGAGTTGGTTGAGGGCGGCGATGCGGTCGGCCACGCCCATGCCGTCGCCGAGCACGCGGGCGAAGGCGGTGAAGCCGCCGTTCTGATTGTCGAGATTGGCGCGGTTGTCCGCGAGGTTGATGAACCACTCGCACGTCGCCGAATCGGGATCCCCGTCGACTTTGGCCATCGCGACGGTGCCGCGGGTGTTGGCGACCTTGAATTCGTTGTCGACCTCGCCCTTCGACGTGATCGGAGGGATGTCGTCCAAGGATACGGCGTGGTAGCCGCCGGTTTGGAGGACGAAGCCCCGAACGACGCGGTGGACGAAGGTGCCGTCGTAGGTGTCGAGCTTCTCGGCCGCCGAGGTGGCGTCGGTGGCGAGGTAGGATTTGAAGTTGGCGACGGTCTCCGGCGCGTCGGCATTGAGAAACTCCAGGTAGATGTTTCCGAAGGGGGTCTCGATCCGCACGTAATCGCCGCCGCCCGAAGGATACTCCAGCTTGGTCGTAAGATTGATGGTGGTGGTGCCCGGCGTCGTGTCGAAGTCGATGTCGCCCAGGGATTGCCCGGCTTTGAGCGCCGGCGCGTTGCGGATCACGCCGACGTTGGTCTGGGCGACGGCGAGGGTGCCCGAAAACGGGGCGAAGAGGAGCGCGGCGAACGAAAAGAGGAGGCCGGGGCGGGCGGTGAATTTGTTCACGGAAAAAAGAGAAAGCGGACGTTGGCGGACGGAGGGAGGTATCGCCATGCCAAAGCGCGGACCGGCTCCGCTTGCAGGGCGAGGGCCGGGGAAGCTTACTTTTTGGAGGCGAAGAGCGGGGCGAGGTCGGGATCTTCGCGGGCGACGTTTCGCCAGCTTTTGTCCCGGGCGACGACCGAGGCGAGCAGGCGTCGGGCCTCGGGCAGGTCGCCGAGCAGGCAGGCGTAGCAGGCGAGATTATAGGGGACGAGCGGGCTGGGGTCCTTGATCAGGCGCGAGCCGGCGAGGAGGGTCTCCTGCGCCTCGCCGATGCGCTCGTGTTCGCGCAAGGCGTAGGCCCAGGCGATCCACGGGCGCTCCTGCGTGGCGTCGTGGCCGACGAGCTCGGGCGCGAGGGCGATGACCTCGTCCCAGGTTTCGTCGGCCATCGCCACTTCGAGTCGGACGGCGAGCGCGTCGCGGGAGGAGAAAAAATCCGGAGGCAGGGCGGCCAGTTCCTCGCGCGCCTCGGCGGTGAGGCCGAGTTGCAGGTAGCCGAGCGCGTAGGAGAGGTGTTTTTCCGGAGGAATCACGGCGACACGAGGCGAAGCGGCCGGAGCTAATCGGGAAGATCGAGAAGAGGCGCGAAGAAAATGCGGGGCCGCGGGCGGCTAGGCTGTGTCTTGTAAATAAACCGGAGCATCGCTGGCGCTCTACGAGTGAAAC
>CAMLNJ010000386.1 GCA_946481225.1 uncultured Verrucomicrobiota bacterium
CGGCCTGCTCCGCGCCCAGTCCGTCCGCTGGGAGCCCGACTCCGGAAGTCTCCCTCGCGATCAAATTTCCCGCATTGCGCTGATCTTCGAAGGCGCCTCGCCCAAGGGCCTGCCAACCCTGCCGACCGTGGACGGACTGGAGTTTGGCGCCCCCGTCCCGAACAGCCAGTCCATCGACATCGTCATCAACGGCCGCGCCATCAGCCAAGGCGGCATGCACCTCGTCTATCCCGTCCGCCCCACCCGCCCCGACGGCGAAATCCGCATCCCCGCCTTCACCGTCGAGACCGATAAAGGCCCTCTCACGGTTCCCCCCGCCGGATTTCGCCTCGTCGCCGCCACCGTCGGCCAAAGCGGGCTCTCCCTCGACCAGATCGCCCGCACCCGCCTAGCCGTCTCCTCCCCGTCCGTCTGGGTCGGCGAGGTTTTCAAGCTGGACCACGTTCTCGAAGTCGGCCGCAACACCCCCTTCCGCAGCGGCGACACGCTCACCTGGAACAATGCGCTCCTCCTCACCGAGTCCTGGAGCGCCCCCGAACGAGCCGCCGCCCAGATCGCCGGCACCACCGCCGAAACGCGCACGACCCGCGCCTTGGCATCCAAGCCCGGCAAGGGCGAGATCGGCACCGTTTCCCTGGAGGTTCTGATCGCCACCGGAAGGGATTTTTTAGGCCAGACCGTCGGCACTCCCTACACCCTCACCACCGATCCGTTCCCGCTGGAAGTTCGCCCCCTCCCTTCGCCCGCCCCCGCCGACTTCATCGGCGCCGTCGGCCGGTTCAAACTCGCCTCCAAGGTCGTCCCCGAAAAAGCCGCCGTCGGCGAACCGATCACCTGGACCCTCTCCCTCGAGGGCACGGGCAACTGGCCCGCCATCGACAAGCTCCGCCCCCGCACCCTCGGCCGCGACTTCCGCGTCGTCTCCCCCCGGGCCCAAAAGACGCCGAAGCCCGACACCCTCTTCGACGCCACCCTCTCCGAAGACCTCGTCCTCATTCCGCAAAAAGCCGGCCGCACCACCCTCGGCCCCTACACCCTCTCCGTTTTCAACCCGTCCTCCGGCGCCTACGAAACCCTCCGCGTCGAGCCCGTCCAAATCGAGATCACCGGCGCCGCCACCCCCGCCCCCGCGGCCCAGCCCGCCCCCGGGAACGCCGAGCCCCAGCTCGGCCCTCCGACTTCGACGCCCGCTCCGTCCGCTCCGCCCACCGCCGAACCCGCCCCCGTCGCCAAGCTCCCCGCCGACCCGCTGCCCGCCGGTCTCCTCTCCGCCCCGCCCCTCGCCGGCTGGCCCCGCCTCCTGCGCTGGACGCCGCTCGCCCTCCTCCTCCCCCTCGCGCTCTGGCTCGTCCTCGCCTCTCGCCACGCCCGCCTGCACGATACCCTCCGCGCCCGCCGCGAAGCCCACGAACAGCTCCGCCGCATCCTCGCCCGCCTCGAATCGCCCGCCGGCGGCAACCTTGCCCCGCCCCCCGAAGATCTCCTCGCCTGGCAACACGCCACCCGCGCCCTCTTCGCGCTGCCCTCGCTCACCCCCACCGGCCGCGATCTCCCCGACCCGGTCTGGTCCGCCCTTTGGGAAGACACCGAGCGGGCGCTCTACCGCCCCGCCACCCCGCTCTCCAAACAGTGGTTCGCCGACGCCTGGCAGGCCCACTCCCGCGCCACTCCCCGCCCGCGCGGCCCCTTCTCCGCCCTGCACCCGCGCCACCTCTTCCCCAAGCTGGCCCTCGCCTCTCTGATCGCGCTGGGCCTGGCCGTCTCCTCGCCCCGCGCCGAAGCCGCCGACGATGGCGTCACCCTCTATGCCCGCGGCGATTTCCCCGGCGCCGAGACCGCCCTGCGCGCCGCCCTAGCATCATCCCCCCTCGACCTCGCCCCACGCCATAACCTTGCCCTCGCCCTCGCCCAGCAAGGCAAGTGGGACGAAGCCGCGGCCCACGCCTACGCCGCCGCCCTCCGCCGCCCCGGCGATCCCGCCCTCGAACGCCTCATCGCGGCCACCGCGCCCAAAGCCGCCTATCGGCTCGTGCTCCCCCCCGCGGCCTCCCGCCTCCTATCCGTCCACGGCTGGCAAACCCTTGCCCTCGCCTCGGCCGTCGCGCTCCTCGCCCTCGTGCCCGCCGCCTACCTCGTGGCGCTTTACCGCCCCGCGTCGCGCCGCCGTTTCCCGTCGCTCGTCGGCCATTGGTCGTTGGTCGTTACCGGCGCCGCGCTCACCGCGGCGCTGGTCGCTCTCCGCGCCCACGGCCCCGTCGCCGCGCCCGACGCCGTCCTGGCTTGGCGCGCCGCCACGCTCCGCGCCGTGCCCACCGACGCCGGCGATCAGAAAGTCGTGGCCGAGCTGCCCGCCGGCACCCTCGCCCGCGTCGACAAGGATTTTCTCGGCTGGCGCCGCGTCGTCCTCCCCGACGGCAACACCGGCTGGGTCCGCGCCGAATCCTTGGTCGCGATCTGGCGCTGATACCGATCGCCCCTCTCTTTTCGACTTTGGCGTGGGCCGGCTTGGTGCATACCGGCTTGGTGTAGGCCAGACCGCTGGTCTGGCTGTCTGACTCTCGGCTTATCAAGCCGCCCGACCGGCGGCGGTCGAGCCCACATCACGCCGCGGCCTACTTCGACGTCCCGGCCGCCCGTGACTGCTCCGCAACCTTCGCCTCCAACTCGCGCATCTCCGTGTCCACCTGCGTGCCGTAGGCCGCGTTCAACGTCTCTCGCGCCGCGGCCAGGGCCGCCTTCGCCTCCTTCCAACGCCCGTCCGCGGCCAGCTTGGCCACGAAGGGCCTCACCACCTCGTCCCACATCCCGGCGCCGGCCCCGCGCCCGAACTGGCGCAGCAGGCTGCGATAAAGCCGCATCTGCTCGTCGAGCGGTGAACTCGCCATCGCGCGCGCCAGCTGCGCCGCGATCTCTTTCGTGCTAAGGTCGCCCCGCTTCGCCGCAAATCGCCGCGCCAGCTCGCGACCCGTCCGATCCGCCTCCTCCGTCTCGCCCCGCGCCCACAGGCTCTCCACGGCGATCGCGAGGTAGCGCGCCTGCAACTCCGGATAGGCCGACAACCCGCCCGCGGCCTCCCGCGCCGCCGCCTCGCGCTCGAGCCCCGCCGCAGGGCGCAGCGCCAGCAGCACGTCCCACCCGGTGATCGTGCGCCGTTCCAACCGCACCGCCGCCCGAGCCGCCAGCTCCGCCTCGCGCCGCCGTCCGTCCTCGAGCAGCCAGACCGCGAACTCGGCGTGCGCGCGCGCCTCCCTCGCGTTGCGCTCCCGTCGAAAGCCCTCGGCCAGGAACTTCAGTTCATGATCCGAAACCTCCGTCCAGGTCTGCGGATCGAGCGCCACGCCCGTCACATAGTTCTGCGATTCGTGGCGGCCGGCGTCCATGAACCACTTTCCCCCGGCGCCGAGATAACCGAACCACGCGTGCCGGCCGTCCCGCCCGGCCCCGCCGAAAAAGATCGTCGGCCCCCCCCGCGCCTTGCCCGCCTGCGTCGCGAAATAGGCTTGGTCCACGCAAATGCCCCCCGCCCGGAGGATGTCCTCCAGCCGATAGCCGCCGCCCGGCCAGACGTAGGCGCCGTCCTCGATCCGGTCCCGTCTGTATTCGACCATGGAATACGTGTCCGCGAGCCTCGCCAGCGGCGCGCGAACCTTCGCCAGCGCCCACTCGCGCTCCGCGTGGGGCAACGCGAGGTCCACCGCGAAACGGAGCTCGGCCGCGTCCAGCTTGTCCGCCCGCCAGAGCGCCTTCCCCTCCCGCGAGATCCTGACGAGATGGGAAAAAACCTCCTCCGCCGGCGCGAGCCGCCGAGGCAGAACCGCGGGCTTTACCTGCCAATGCGGCCACTCCGCCGGCGGAGGCGCGTCATGCACCAGCGCCACGGCCATCGCCAGGCGCGAAAACTCCCCGAACGCCTTCGCGTCGCGCGCATGCAGCCGGGCCAGCAGGGCCAGAACCTCGCTCCGCCGGTCCTCCGGCTTCTCCAACGCGAAATACTCCATCGACCACTCCGCGTCCGCGAGCAGGCGGATCCGCAGCGCCGAAGGCAGGCGTTCCGCCAAAAGCGGGGAATCCGCCGACCGCGTCCCCGCCCCCGGCTCCTGCTCCCGCGTCCCCGCCGCC
>CAMLNJ010000387.1 GCA_946481225.1 uncultured Verrucomicrobiota bacterium
GATTCGTGCTCTTCGGCACGGGCATCGCGTTGCTTTCCTACGTGCTGGAGGTGTTTGGCGAACATCGCGCACCGCTCTCGTCGGTGGGCATGTTGCTTGCGGGCGCGGTGGTGTTGCTGCTCGCCTACGGCTGGCACGCGCGCGGCGTGGCGCGGCCGCTGCTCGATCTGGCGTTGATGAAGGTGCGGACCTTTCGCGTGGCGGTGTTGGGCGGCTTCGTGACGCGGCTCGGGGTGGGGGCGTCGCCGTTTTTGCTGCCGCTTTTGTTTCAACTCGGGCTGGGCTACGCGCCGTGGCAGGCGGGATTGCTGACGATGCCGCAGGCGACGGCGGCTATCGGCATGAAGGTGTTGAGCCGGCGCCTGCTCGAGCGGTGGGGGCATCGAAATCTTTTGATGGTGAACACGGTTTTGCTCGGTGGCATGCTGGCGAGCTACTCGCTGGTGTCGCCGGGCGTTCCGACGGCGGTGTTGCTGGCGATGACGCTGACGCAGGGCTTTTTCTCTTCGCTCCAATTCACCTGCATGAACTCGCTCGTCTACGCCGATGTGCCGGACGAGGCGGCGAGTCGCGCGGGGAGCATCGCGAGCACGGCGCAGCAGCTTTCGCTGAGTTTTGGGGTGGCGACGGGCTCGATGTTGGCGGCGTGGTTTGTCGGCGCGCAGCTGCATCCGCCGCCGGAGGTGCTGGTGCCGGCGCTACATCGCGCATATCTGACGGTGGGCGTGCTGACGGCGTTCTCGTCGTTTACTTTTTGGGGGCTGCGATCACACGACGGCGACAACGTGAGCAACCGGCCCGCGCGGGAGATGCGAAGGATGCAGGACCCGCCGGTGAGCGCGGGCTGAGGTGGAAACCTGAGTTTTAACCGCGGATGGCGCGGAAGGGCGCGGATAAAAGCCGAAATCCGTTAACCACGGATAGCACGGATTATCACGGATGGGCGGAAGTCCGAATGCTGCATTTATCTATCCGTGAAAATCCGTGTGATCCGTGGTCGATGGTCGAGTATCGATCCGCGCCACTCCGCGTAATCCGCGGTTAAATTCAAAGGCCGAGTTCGAGGTTGTCGGAGTCGTTTTCGTCGCGCGGGGAGAGGCCGTGGACGGCGGGGACGACGCACTCGGGGGAATCGAAGTCGGAGCGGTTGACGCGCGGGCTGACGGGGGTGGCGGTCATTTGCGCGGCGTCGGCGGGCGCGAGCAGCGTGGCGAGATCGGATTCGGTGGCGGAGGCGTCGAGCCAGGCGCGGCAGGCGTCGGCGCTTGTGAGCAAGGCCGGCATGCGGTGGTGGAGCGGCGCCATGAGTTCGTTGGGAGGCGTGGTGACGATGACGGTGGCGGGGGAGCCGTCGGCGGCGTGCGGTTCCCAGAGTCCGGCGAACGCGAAGGGCTCGGCTCCGGCGCGGCGGAAGAGCCAGGGCAGGCGGGCGCGGCCGCGTTTTTCCCACTCGTAGAAGCCGGTCGCGGGGATGAGGCAGCGACGTCGGCGGCAGGCTTCGCGGAAGGTGGGTTTTTGCGCGAGCGTCTCGGCGCGGGCGTTGGTGAGCAGGGAGCCGGGAGCGGGGAGCGAGGAGGCGGAAGGGGCGGAGGCAAAACCCCAGCGCGGGGTGAAGACGCGGGCGGTGCGGGGTTTGTCGCCGGCGCGGAGGGCAAGGAGGTCGGTGCCGGGGGCGATGTTGAAGCGGCTTTCCGCTTTGGCGACCGCGGCCGCGATGAGGTCGAGGCCGAGCTTTTTAAAGCCGGCCTCGGCAGTCGGAATCTCGAGGACGAAGCGGGTGCACATGGCGGGATAGTGTGTGTAGCCACGGCCGTGCCGGCCGTGTTCGCGGAGCGCTCCAACGCGAACGCGGCCGGCACGGCCGCGGCTACACGGGCCAGATTGCTCAGGCCTTGGCGAGGGCCTGTTCGAGGTCGGCCTTGAGGTCGGCGAAGTCCTCGCAGCCGAAGCTGAGCCGGATGTAGTCGGGCTGCACGCCGGAGGCGGTCTGCTCGGCGGGCGTGAGCTGGCTGTGGGTGGTGCTGGCCGGGTGGATGGCGAGGCTCTTGGCGTCGCCGATGTTGGCGAGGTGGCTGAAGAGTTTGAGGGCGTTGATGGTGCGCTTGGCGCCTTCGAAGCCGGCCTTGACGCCGAAGCCGAGGAGGCCGCCGTATCCTCCGGTCAGATACTTGTTGGCCGCGGCGTGGTGTTTCGAGCCGGGCAGGCCGGGATAGTTGACCCAGGCGACCTTCGGGTGGTCCTTGAGGAAGTGGGCGGCGGCGAGGGCGTTGGCGCAGATGCGCTCCATGCGGAGGTGGAGGGTTTCGATGCCGATGATGGACTGCCAGGCGTTGAAGGGGCTGATGCACGCGCCGACGTCGCGCAGGAGCTGGAGGCGCATTTTTAGCGCGAAGGCGACGTTGGCTCCGCCGGCGGGCGGGAAGGCTTTGAAGGCGTCCCAGTGCACGAGCCCGTGGTAGGAAGGATCGGGGGTGGTGAAGGCGGGGAAGCGGCCGGAGCCCCAGTCGAAGTTGCCGCCGTCGACAACGATGCCGCCGATGGAGGTGCCGTGGCCGGCGAGGTATTTGGTGGTGGAGTGGACGACGATGTTGGCGCCCCACTCGAAGGAGCGATGGAGGATCGGGCTGAGGCAGGTGTTGTCGAGGATGAGGGGCACGCCGGCCTCGCGGGCGATCTTGGCGACCTCCTCGACGGGGAAGATGTTGAGCGCGGGGTTGCCGAGGCCCTCGCCGTAGAAGGCCTTGGTGGTGGGGCGGAGGGCGCGGCGGAAGGCCTCGGGGTCGTCGGCGTCGACGAAGGTGATATCGAGGCCGAGCTTGGGCAGCGTGTGGTGGAAGAGATTATAGGTGCCGCCGTAGAGCTGGGAGACGGAGACGATGTGGTCGCCGGCGCCGGCGAGGTTCAGGATAGCGTCGGTGATGGCGGCCTGGCCGGAGGCGTGGGCGACGGCGGCGCTGCCGCCCTCGAGCGCGGCGATGCGTTGCTCGAAGACCTCGGTGGTGGGGTTGCCGATGCGGGTGTAGATGTTGCCCAGTTCTTTCAGCGCGAAGAGGTTCGCGGCGTGTTCGGTGTCGCGGAAGACGAAGCTGGTCGATTGGTAGAGCGGGACGGCGCGCGAGCCGGTGGCGGGGTCGGGAGTCTGGCCGGCGTGGAGGGATTTGGTGCCGAGACCGGAAGGGTAGGGCTTGAGGGAGGACATGGCGGAAGAAAGCGTGAAGCTTGTGAAGGCGGAGACGCTTGCGCGAATTCGGATTTGCGGTCGGCGGCGGGTAGCGGCGGGGTGCGGGGGTGTTTCAGGCTTCTCTAATACTCCTGGCCGCGGTGGGTATGCTGGCGGCGGCGCGCTTCTCCGTGTGGCCGGCGCGGACTTATCGCGCGTGGTGGGTGGCGCTGTTCGCGACGGAGCTCGGTTATGTGTGGTGCTGGGCGGCGGCGCGGCTTGCGGTCGCGGCGGGGCGGGCGGCGTGGGAGCCGGGAGTTGGCGTGGCGGAGATGGGGATCTTCGGTGTGGCGGCGGTGTTTGCGGCGCTGGCGGCGGCGGGTTTTGCGCGGCCGACCTGGCTGGCTTGGCGGATGAGCGGAGAGGTGGATGCGCAGCTGACCAAGGTGTTTGGCGAAGGAGAGGAGCCGTGGGCCTGGTCGCGTTTGTTGCGTTGGCCGACGCGGGCGGAAGCGGTGCCGGCGGAAACATTCGAGGCCGCGGGGCGGATGGTGGATTTTTATCGGGCTCAGGCGCGGGGAGTGGGCGCGGAGGCGGGTGGCGCGCCTTGCGTGGTGTTGGTGCATGGCGGCGGCTGGGATCGGGGCGACAGGAGGGAGCTGGCGGGGCTGAACCGCTGGCTGGCGGCGCGCGGCGTGGCGGTGGCGACCTTCGATTACCGACTGGCGCCGGCGCATCCCTGGCCGGCCCAGGCGCAGGATTTGCGGGCGGTGATCGGGTGGCTGCGCGAGAACGCGGAGAAACTCGGGGTGAATCCGGAGCGGCTGACGCTGCTCGGGCGGAGCGCGGGCGGGCAGATCGCGACGGCGACGGCGTATGGGGAACAATTGCCCGGTGTGCGCGCGGTGGTGGCGCTGTATGCGTGCCACGACATGGAGTTCGTGTGGTCGATCCG
>CAMLNJ010000388.1 GCA_946481225.1 uncultured Verrucomicrobiota bacterium
GCTTGAGGTCGCAGTAGGCGATGTAGGCCTTGCTCATCGCGGCGAGGGGCGAGGGCGCGGCGACCTCGATGCAGAGCTCGACGGAGCGGCTGTCGAGGTAGAGGGTGCCGGCTTGGAAGGCGGCGAGATACTGGGGCGAATAGAAGTCGAAAAAGTTGACGTAGTTGTGGAGGAGAGCGCGGAAATCGCGGGCGAAGCGGAGGAGTTTCTCGACGTTGACGATGGCGTCGAACTCGGGGGCGAGGGCGGAGTCGGCGGCGATCAGTCCGGCGAGGGCGGGGCGGAGTTTGTCGGCGGCGGCGAGGTGGGCTCGGAGTTTGTCGAGACCGAGTTTCTCCACGGCTAGGGCGGGTTTGGCGGCGGCGTGGGCGGCGTAGGCGTCGGTCTTGGCCTTGAGGGCGGACCATTGCTCCTCGGTGAGCTGGACGATCGCGGCGCCGAGGCCGGGGGCGACGGCGTCGCGGTGGAGCGCAACGAGGCGGTCGGCCCAGGCGGGGTTGACGGCGGCGAGGAGGAGGAGGGGCTGACCGGGGGCGACGCGGGCGAGCGGAAAGCCGGCGATCTCGTCGGCGGTGACGGACATGTCCTTGGCGGCGAGGGCGAGGTAGTCGGCTTCGGAGCGGTTGACGGCGGCGAGGGCCCGGGGGTCGTAGGCGGCGACGCGAGCACGGGCGAACCAGTCGTCGACCTTGGCGCGGACGGCGGCGACGGCGGTGGCGGCGGCGGCGGTGGCCGCGCCGAGGGTGAGGAGGGCGGGATCGGAGAGCCGGTCGGCCCAGGCGACGAGGGCGGTGGCGTCGACGAAAAACTTTTCGGCGAGGGCGGCGTTGACGCCGGGGGCGCCGGAGCGGTCGGGGGCACCGCCAGTGGCGGCGATGATGTCGGCGAGGAGGGCGACGAGGGCGGGATCGTCGGTGGAGGCGGGAGTGACGACGCCGTCGCCGTTGAGCCGGGTGGAGGCGAAGAGCTTGGCGGTGTCGGACGCGTCGGCGAGGGATATGGCGGAGGCGGAGGCTTTGCCGAGGGAGGCGAGGATGCGTTTGGAGGAGGCGGTGGCGGCGCGGCCCTCGGGGGTATCGTCGAGGGCGTCGAGAGGGAGCGTGTCTTGCGCGGAGAGGAGGATGGCGAGGTCCTTGAAGTAGGGCTTGGCCCAGGCGATGGCGGCGAGGAGTTCGGGGACGCGGATGCGTCCGTCCTTGTCGGTGTCCAGGAGGGCGAGGGTTTTCTCGTCGAGCTCGAGCCCCTTCACCGGGCACGAGAGGGCGACCCAGAGTTTCTGATCGAGCGTGTGGAGGTTTTCGAGGTCGGCGGCGCTGGTGAGCGCGACTTGGTCGAAGCCGCCGATGCGGTAGAAGTTCCAGGTGTGCATGAAGTGCGTGGAGCGAGGAGCGTGGAGCAGGGAGTCGGAAGCCCGGAGGCGCCGGCGCGTCGGGCCGGATGCAATCAGGCGCGAGAGCGCTTACGAACCTGGCGCGGGAGGCGCGGAGGCGACGGCGGAGGAGGAGTCGGCGCGGAGGGCGCGCTCAAGAAGGGTGCGGGCACCGGGGGAGAGGTCTCCGACGCGGAGGGTCTGCTCGAGGTAACCGCGCACGAGGGGGTGTTGCCGGGCGTTGGCGCGGAGCGACCAGAGGGCGGTGCGGAGCAGGACCTCGCGGCGGATCTCGACGGGGGTGTCCGGGTCGTCGAGATCGGGCAGGGGGTAGGGCTCGTCGTCAGGGAGCGCGGAGAGGGATTTGCGCCAACGCTCGGCGGCGCCGAGGTCGGAGGTATTGGACAAAGGCTCGAGGATGCGCCGGACCGGGGCGTAGAGGGCGCTGGCGAAGAATCGGCCCCAGAGGGCGTCAAGCTGGGCGGCTTGCAGGAGGGGGGCCTCGGGATCGGAGGGCCAGGCGTGGGCGCGGAAATCGGCGAGGCGGGCCCAGGGCGCGGGGTCGAGGCCGGGGGGCGGGGCGGAGAGCTCGCGGAGGTGAAAACCGAGGACGAGCGAGAGCGCGAAGGCTTCGTCGGGGCCGGCGTTTTCTAGGCGGGCGCCGAAGGCGGGAAGCAGCCAGGGGTTGTCGCGCAGGATCTGGTCGTAGAAGCCGAGGAGGGGCGGGATGGCGCCGGCGCGTTTGTCGGCCGGGAGTTTCTCGAAGAAGCGCGGGAGGGCGGGCAGGGCGAGCTCGGGGGTGGGCGCGAGGTAGTAGCCGTGGAACCAGGCCTCGGGCTGGAAATCCGCGGGCAGCGCGGGCGGCGCGTAGTCTTCGATGAGTAGGGTGTGCGTGAGCTCGATGGAGTCGCCCCCGAGGTGGTCGTGGACGCGCGCGACGAGTTGGTATTCGCCAAGCGGGTCGGAGGGCTCGGCGTAGAAGCTCACCGTGGTGGCGGGGTAGAGGACGAGGTCGGGCGTGGAGACGTTGCCCTGCCAGAGGGAGGCGGAGAATGGCGCGCCGGAGACGGAGCCGTCGGGTTTGCGCACGATAAGCACGAAGGTGAGGTCCGCGGTCTCGAGCGCGTCGAAGGCGTAGTTGCGGGCGATGGGGAGAATGAAAACCCGCTGGCCTCGGTAGAGGCGGGCGACGGGCTGGTAGGAAGGGCCGGAGCCGGCGAGGACATGAAGAAAGAGGTCGTCGTGCGCCACCTGGGTGGTGACGACGAGTTGCGGCGCGAAGGGCTCATCGGCCCGGGCGCGGGTGAAGGGGGTGCCGGGCAGGCTGTGGCGCGCGGCCGGCGGCGGGGTTGCGTCGTGCGTGAGCGCGGGGCGCGGCGCCGGGGCCGGGGACGGCGCGGGCGCGACCCGCGGCCCGGGTGGCGGGCGGTGGACGCAGCCGGCGAGGAGGCCGAGGAGGGCGGCGGCGAAAATGAGGCGGCGGGCGCGGTGCGACATCGAGGTTGGCAGGAGGAAGCAGAGCGCGGGCCGGGCGCGAGGGCAAGGGCGGGCGGGCCGAGGCGCATCGGGGCGCGGCCGGAGTTTGCGTCCGGGGGTGGGTGACGTTGCCGAAACGGGGCGGCTCGACACCTTCAGCAGATGAAAATCGTGACGACGGGATGCGGCGGTGCGGGGGGGATCGGATGGCTGGCGGTGGCGTTTTGCGCGGTCGCGGCGTCCGCGCCGGCCGCGGAGCCCTCGGGGGCGCCGGCGCAGGAAACGTCTCCGACACGGACGGAAAAGGCGTCGGGCTGGCTGAAGGGCGCGGCGGAGGCGCTGGGAGGTTCGCCCGCCGCGGGCTCGCCGTCGGATGCGGCGGGGAGCGGGGCGCTGTCGGTCGACATGATCGTGGCCGGCCTGAAGACCGGCTTGAACACGGGCGTGGACCGGGCGCTCGCGGAGCTGGGCAAGCCGGACGGTTTTTTCGCGAACCCGCAGTTCAAGATTCCGCTGCCCGGGGAGCTGGCGAGGGGAGAGGCGGCGCTGCGCAAGCTCGGGCAGGAGAAGATGGCGGACGACCTCGTGCTCGCGCTGAACCGCGCGGCGGAAAAATCGGTCGCGGAGACGGGGCCGATCTTCAAGGAGGCGATCACGGGGATGACGTTGTCGGACGCGCGGGCTATCCTCGATGGGCCGGCGGACGCGGCGACGAGTTATTTCCGGAAGAACACCGAGGAGGCCCTGCGGGGGAAGATGATGCCGATCGTGACGGCGGCAACGGACGAGAGCGGGGTGGGCGCGGCCTACAAGCGGTTCGCGGGCAAGGCGGCGCCGGTGGGAAATCTGTTTGGTTCGAAGGCGACGGCCCTGGATCTGGATCGCTACGTGTGCGACCGGGCGCTGGACAGCTTGTTCAAGGTGATCGCGACGCAGGAGGCGCAGCTGCGGGCGAATCCGGCCGCGGCGACGGAGGACCTGCTGCGGAAGGTGTTCGGGGCGGTGAGGAAGGGGTAGGCGTGCGCCGCGGTTAAACGCGGCGGTTCCGTCGCCGGCTCATCGGTCGGATTGTCACCGTGTCCCACCTGCGCACTGTTTCCCGCATGCCAACCGCGACCAAGCTCAGCTTGAAGAAGCGCGCTCGGAAGCTCGGCGGGGTGTGGTGCTGACGACCGACCACCGGGATTTCTCCGTCTATCGCGCGGACCGCGCCGCGCCCGCGACGTCCGCGCAAATCGAGGCCTTGCAGGTGCGG
>CAMLNJ010000389.1 GCA_946481225.1 uncultured Verrucomicrobiota bacterium
AAGACGATCGACAACGACCTGCCCGTCACCGACCACACCCCGGGCTACGGCTCCGTCATCAAGTATATCTCCACCACCATCCGCGAGATCGCCTGCGACAACGCCGCGATGGGCCAGCACGACCTCGTGCAAATCGTCGAGGTCATGGGCCGCAACGCCGGCTGGATCGCCGCCGGCGCCTCTCTCGCCAAGCGCAAGGACCACCCGCACGACGCCCCGCACCTCATCTATCTCCCCGAGGTCGCTTTCAGCCCCGAGAAGTTCACCGCCGACATCCAACGCGTCCTCAAGCGCGAGAAATATTGCCTCGTCGTCGTGGGCGAGGGCCTCGTCGACGCCGATGGCAACTACATCGCCGCCGACGATAAGACCGACGCCTTCGGCCACGCCCAGCTCGGTGGGGCCGCCGACTACCTTCAGTCGCTCGTCGAGCAGAACCTGCCTGGCATCAAGTGCCGCACGGTGAAGCTCGGCATGGCGCAGCGCTGCGCCGCCCACGGCGGCTCCAAGGCCGACGCCGACGAGGCCTTCCTCGCCGGCCAGATGGCGGTCAAGGCCGCCATTCGCGGCGAGACCGACAAGATGGTCACCCTTCAGCGCGGCGACTCCGACCACTACACGGTCGAGACCGGTCTCGCCCCTCTTTCCGAGATCGCCAACGGCGTGAAGAAGCTCCCCCGCGAGTGGATCAACGAGGATGGCGTCTCGATGAACCATCAGTTCATCCGCTACGCCACCCCGCTCATCCAGGGCGAGACGCAGGTCGCCTTCGAGCACGGACTCCCCGCCTTCGCCAAGCTCGACAAGGTCACGATCGACAAGCAGCTCCCCGCCTACGAGGTCTGAGCGACGCCCGTAGACGCCAAGAAGCGCGAAACACGTTCAATCACCTCTTCCAAAGCCGGTCGCTCTCGGGCGACCGGCTTTTTTGTCGTCCGGATTTTCGCCTCATGCGCCCTCCTCGACCAACCCGCGGCGAAACGGCTCCGCCGTTGCTCCGCTACGCATCAGGCATCGCTCCGTAGTGGAAGCGCGGAGCGCTTTCGTCCGCGAATTCGTTTTCCCTCTTTCGCCATGTCTTCCCAATCCGATCCCCGGCCGGATTCTCCGCGTGGAATCTGTTCCGCGCTTGGCGCCTATCTGTGCTGGGGGCTCTTTCCGCTTTTTTGGCGGCAACTCGTCTCGGTCGACGCGTTCGAGCTGATCGCGCACCGGCACGTGTGGTCGCTCGCGGCGGTCGCGTTTCTGCTTCCTCTTCTCGGCGGCTATCGCGAACTCGCGGCCGCCCTTCGTCGCCCCGCGCTGCTCGGGGTGAGCTTCGCGGCGGGCGTGTTCCTCACGATCAACTGGCTCGTCTTTGTCTGGGGCGTGAACCACGGACGCGTGATCGAGTGCTCGCTCGGTTATTTCCTTCAGCCTCTCGCGGCCGTGTCGGTGGGGCGCTTCGTGCTGGGCGAGCGCTTGTCGCGGATGCAGACGCTGGCTCTTGCGGTGGCGACCGGCGGCGTCGCCTTTCTCGTGTGGAGCACCGGGGCGGTCCCGTGGGTCTCCCTCGGCATCGTCGCGAGCTGGGCGCCGTATTCCCTGCTCAAGAAACGCGCCGCGTTGCCGGCCCTGCCGGGTTTCGGTCTCGAGACCTTGCTGCTCGCGCCGCTGGCGCTCGGCTATCTGGGGTGGCTCGCGTGGCACGGGCGAGGCGCGCTCGGGCACGCGCCGGCCGCCATCGAGGCGCTGGTGCTGGCGAGCGGGATCGTGACCGCGGTGCCGCTGCTGTTTTTCGCGGACGGCGCGCGGCGCCTGCGACTGACCACGCTCGGGCTTTTGCAGTATATCGTGCCGACGATGCAGTTTTTCGTGGGCTGGGCGGTCTTCCACGAACCGCTGGCGCATGATCGGCTCGTGGCGTTTGTTTTCATTTGGATCGGCCTCGCGATCTACGGGGTGGACTTGGTGCGGACGGCGCGGACGCCAAAGCGCCCGAGGCAAGGCGAGGCGTGAGGCGGCGCCTGGTTCGTTGACGCGGACGTGACGGCCTTCGCAGGCTGGCGCGATGCGTTATCCGATGCGCGGCTTGCGTCTGGGTCTGATGCTCGTGTGCCTGCTCGCGAGCGCGGTCTCCGCGTTTGCCGTGGCGCGTCGACCGAACGGGCCGGTGCCTTTTCCGGTGGAGAAGGGGCACCCGTATGCGGACGCGTTTACCGTCTTTGACCGCCTAACGCCGGAGGAGCGCGACGCGGTGGCTTCCGCCAAATCCGACGGAACGTTGTCGCCGGCCGTCGAGGCGGCGCGGCGGGAGATCGCCGAGGCCCTCGCGCAAGGTCGCGACGCGGCGCCGCAGTGGCGTGCGGTGCGCGATCCTCTTTTGCCCGGTTATGATCCGGATTTCATCAAAAGGCTTTCGTCGCTCGCGGCGACCCGCCTCTCCGTGGCGGAGCGCGAAGGCGGCGCGGTGGCGGGCGATGCCGCGGCGCTGGACGGGCTCGCGCTTTATTTGAACGTGGGAACGGGGCTTTCGACCGAGGACTGGTCGAGGCAACAGGATCTCGTCGTCGATTTGCTGACGCGTCTGCGGGCGCGCGCCGCGGATCGTTCTCCGGCCGAGGTGGCCGCGCTGCTGGCGGAGCTGCGGGCCTTGCCGCCTCCGGTCTCGTTCGCGGACATGGTGCGCGCGGATCCGCTCTGGAAAATGCCGGGGACGAAGTTGCGACGCGCCTTGGAGCGGAAGGCTCGCGCGCTGGGATTCAAGTCCGACCGCATCGATCCCGATGTGCTGCGCATGACGGGTCTCGTGGTGGAAGGGGATCGGGCCGCCGTTTCGTTCGAGACTCCGGCCGGGGCGTTCTGGTTGGAACCGGGTCAGGATCGTTACGGCGTGGGCTTGATCGAGCTCGATGTGGGAGGCCGTCAGGCGAGGATCTTGTTCGAGGGGCGCGAGGCGGTGGTCGAACTGAAGTCGCGGCGCATCGGGCTCTGGGATGACGAGGTGCTGGAGGGGGTCGTGAAAAGTTTTATCGAGGAATCGGATTTCATCCCCGCGCTCTTGTTGGAGGGCCGGAAGAAGACCGGCTCGCTGACAGAGCATCTGGTGCGCTTGGACGAATTCGGACGCGAGGCCGACTCGCTCGCGAGAGACATTGCCGATGGCGTGGTGGGTAAGTCGGATCCCGAGGCGCTGGCGGAGCGGACGGGGCGCTTGCAGGCTTTTGGGCCGTGGCCCGACTTCCGGGGTGAGGACTTCGTGAAAGGCATCATCGAGGCAAAAGCGCAGGGCGAGAAAACCGAGGCGGAGTGGAGGAAGACCGTGGAGATGTTGGAGCGGGGCGCTGGCGGCGCGGCGGAAGGGCGTTAAACGTGGTGCATCAGAAAAACGACTCCTTCCCTCACATGGGCGGGACGCCCATGCCACGTGGCACATGACGAGTTCCGCACCGCCCGTTTCCTCCGCCGACAAGCCTGTGCGCGGGGTGCTGCCGTGGCTGGTGGCGGCGGCGCTGTTCATGGAGAATCTCGACGCGACGGTGCTGAACACTGCGGTGCCGACGATGGCGCACGATCTCGGCGTGTCGGCGCTCAGCCTGAAGTCGGTGCTCTCGAGCTACACGCTCAGTCTCGCGGTGTTCATTCCGGCGAGCGGCTGGGCGGCGGATCGCTTCGGCACGCGCCGCGTGTTTCTTTGGGCGATCGGCTTGTTTCTCGCGGGCTCGCTGCTTTGCGCGGCGGCGAACACCTCGGGGCTGCTCGTGGCGGCGCGCGTGCTGCAAGGCATGGGCGGGGCGATGATGGTGCCGGTGGGGCGCGTGGCCCTGGTGAGGAGTTATCCGCGTTCGCAGATGCTGGCGGTGACGAACTTCGTTGTGATCCCGGCGCTGCTGGGGCCGTTGCTTGGGCCGACGACCGGCGGTTTGATCGTCACGTGGTTTCACTGGCGGGCGATTTTTCTCCTTAATCTGCCGATCGCGCTGCTCGGGCTCTGGCTGGCGCGGAGGCACATGCCGGATTTTCGCGACCAGGCGCCGGCCCCGATGGATGTCGCGGGATTCGTGCTCTTCGGCACGGGCATCGCGTTGCTTTCCTACGTGCTGGAGGTGTT
>CAMLNJ010000390.1 GCA_946481225.1 uncultured Verrucomicrobiota bacterium
TCCAAGGCGCGCTGCTCAACGTGAAGCTGCCGCACCTTGCCGGCTGGACGGCGCGCCGTCGTGAGATCGCGAACAAGTATCTGGCGGGAATCAAGCAGGCGGATGTGCGCCTGCCGGTCGGCAAGACCGAGGAAGGCGAAAGCGTCTGGCACCAGTTCACCATCCGCCACCCGCGTCGCGACGCGCTGCGCGAGCACCTCGCGAAGCAGGATGTCGGCACCGATCTCATCTATCCCGTGCCGCTGCACCGCCAGGCTTGCTACGCCGAGCTCGGCTACAAGGAGGGCTCGTTGCCGGTGGCGGAGCGCGCCTGCGCGACCGTGCTCAGTTTGCCGATTTTCCCCGAGCTGACCGACGCGCAGGTCGAGCACGTGATCGCCGCGGTGAACGCGTTCTGAGTTTTTTAAACCGCCCATGGACGTGGATGCGCGCCAATCTCCGGATTGGCGCGCATCGGCGTCCATGGATGATCAAGCCTGCGTCCCCCATGATCGGTGACATTCATCTAAAAGTCTGCGGCATGAAGCGCGTGGAAGACGCGTGCCTCGCCGCGGAGCTCGGCGCGGATTGTCTCGGGTTCATCTTTTTCCCGAAATCGCCCCGCTACCTGGCCTACGAGGCCTACGAGGCGTTGGCGCCTTCCTTGCCGAGAGGGCCGAAGCGCGTGGCGGTGATGGTCGAGCCTTCGCTGGAGGACCTCGCGCGGGCCCGGGCCGCGCGCTTCGGGTTTTTCCAGATCCATGCGCGCCACGACACGCCGCTCGAGAGTGTCCGCGGCTGGAGCGAGGCGGTGGGCGCGGCCGATCTCTGGTTGGCGCCGAAGCTGCCGCCGGGAGCGCCGTTTCCCGCGGCTTGGTTGCCGCTGGCGGACACCTTTCTGGTCGATACCTTTCATGCCGATGGTTTTGGCGGTTCCGGTCGCACGGGCGATTGGGCGGGTTTTACGCGTCTGGCCGAGGCGAATCCGGCCAAGCGCTGGATTCTCGCCGGCGGCCTGAATCCCGAGAACGTGGTTCCCGCCATCGCCGCGAGCGGCGCCCGTTTCGTCGACGTGAACAGCGGCGTGGAAACGCATCCCGGCGCGAAATCGCCGGAAAAACTGCGAGCCGTCGCGGCGGCGCTGAGGGCTCGGGCGGGCGCGTAGGTCGGTGCGGAGGCGCGGTCACGCCTCCGCATGGGAGGGGGCGGGGGCGAAAAGGCTCCGCTGTTCCGACGGATCGGCCGAAGACGGTGTCGGAAGCACTCCGTGCTTTCGTTTCGTCGGCGTCGCCCTACCACCCGAACTGCCGCTTGATCCGCAGCGGTTCGTAGAGGTTGGGCGAGATTTCGGTGATGAATCGGCTCGGGACGAGCATCATGCCGCCGGGGCCGGCGCGGGACGCGATCTTCGGGTAGCAGAGATAGAGCTCGTTTTTGGCCCGCGTCACCGCGACGTAGAACAGGCGGCGCTCCTCCTCCACGTCGCCGTCCTCGATCGCCCGGCGTCCCGGGAACATGCCGTCGGCGAGCCCGATCACGAAGACGGCGTCGTATTCCAGTCCCTTCGACTGATGCACGGTGGTCAGCTTGATCGCCTCCTGGTCGGGCGCGACGGATTTGTCCGTGGTCTCGCCGTTGAGGAGCACGATTTGGGCGAGCAGTTCCTGCATTTCGTCGAAGCGCGCGGCGAAGCCGGTCAATGCCTTCAACTCCTCGTAGCGCTCGGTGTAGTCGGCGAACGCGCCCTTCAGGTAGTCGCCATACCAGCCCTCGATCGCGAGCTCGATGACGCGCGACGGCTTCTCGTCGCGC
Organism: uncultured Verrucomicrobiota bacterium; assembly: GCA_946481225.1. The sequence continues at coordinate 1,792 of CAMLNJ010000390.1, forward strand.
ATGGCGTGCGCCACCTCGCGGAGCGAGGCGCAGAACTGCGCCCAGTCGTCCTTCGCGGCGGGCGGCACCTTGGCCTTCACGTCGTCGCTCGCGAGCGCGTCGATGAAGTCCTGCTGGAGAAATTTCGCGTGATCGAGCGCGGCGGAATGGATCTTTTGCGCGCCTTTCTCGCCGACCTTCGGGAGCAGGCAGGCGAGGCGCGACCAGGCGAGCGTGTTGCTCGGGTTGTAGACGAAGTTGATCAAGGCGACCAGGTCGCGCACGTGCTGGCGCTCGAAGAACTTCACGCCGCTCGTGATGGTGTAGGGGATGCCGGCGCGGGAGAGCGCGAGCTGCGCCTCGAGCGCGACGAAGTGCGAGCGGTAGAGCACGGCGATCTCGGCGGGCGACACGCCCTCGTCCTCGATCAGGTAGCGAACGCGCTTCACGATGAACTCCGCCTGCTCTCGGTCGTCCATCGCCTGCACCACGCACGGCTTCTGCGAGTTGGCGCGGGCGGCGATCAGCTTTTTCTCGAAGTGCCGGCCGACCGGCTGGGCCTCGAGCACGCCGTTGGCCAGCGCGAGGATCTGCGGGGTGGAGCGGTAGTTTGTCTCGATGCGATGGATGACGGTCCCCTCGTGGCGGTCGGGGAAGGTCATGATGTTTTCGAAGTTCGCGCCGCGCCAGGAGTAGATGCACTGCGCGTCGTCGCCGACGGCCATGATGCGGTGGTGCGAGCCCATGCGGTCGACGATCTCGGACTGGAGGGTGTTCGTGTCCTGATACTCGTCGACGAGGAGGTGGCGGAAGCGGTTCGCGAAATATTCCGCGAGGTCGGGGCACTTGACGAGCAGGTCGAGCCAGAGCTCGAGCAGGTCGTCGTAATCGAGGACGTTTTGTTCCTTCTTGGCCGCGGCGTAGGCGGCGGCGAAGGCCGGCAAGCGGTGCGCGATCTCGGTGTATTGGGGGAAGTGGCGCTTCACCGTTTCGTCGAGCGTCAGGCGGGTGTTCCGCGCGAGCGAGATCACGCTGTGGAGCGGGCCGGGCTTGGGGTTGGTCTTGTCCTTGAAGAAGAGTTTGTCGTCGGCCTCCACGGCCTGCTTGAGCAGGGTCTCGGATTCGTCGGCGTCGAGGATGGTGAAGTTTTTTTGAAGGCCGATCGCGTCGCCGTAGATGCGGAGGATGCGCGCGCCGATGGAGTGGAAGGTGCCGCCCCAGAAGCGGCGCGGCTCCACGCCGGTCAGCTGATCGACGCGGGCGAGCATCTCCTTCGCGGCCTTGTTGGTGAAGGTGAGGAGGAGAATTTCGCCGGGTTTCACGCCCATCGAGAGCAGGTAGGCGACGCGGTAGGTGAGGGTGCGGGTCTTGCCGGATCCGGCGCCGGCGAGGACGAGGAGCGGGCCGGGCTCGGCGGTCACGGCGTTGAACTGCTCGTCGTTCAGCTCCGCACGGAAATTGATCTGCGGGACGGGGCTCTGGGCGAAGGGCGAGCTGTTTTCGAAGGGGGAATCCATGACGCTTTGGCGGCCAACGCTCGCGGGCGGCGCTCGGCAGGCAACGCGAAAGGCGGATTCGTTGTAGCCCCGGTCGGTGGCCGGGAGCCCGGCCAGCGGCCGCGCCTACATCGATCCCTGACAAAGGCCTGACAACTTAAGGCTGAACAAGGGCCGGTTTTTCGGGTCAGTCTCTCTCGCAAAGCCATGAAACCCACCACCCTCGCCTCGTTGCTCGCGGCTCTGCCGCTCGCGCTGCCCGCCGGCCCGGCGCTCACGATCTACAACCAGAATTTCGCCGTCGTGCGCGAGACGGTGCCGCTGGATCTCAAGGCCGGCGTCAACGCCGTGAACTTCGCGGGCGCGACCACCCAGGTGGAGCCCGATTCGGTGGTGCTGCGCGACGCCGGAGGCCAAGTGGGGTTGCGCATCCTGGAGCAAAGCTACCGCGCGGACGCGGCTTCGCAGGGCCTGCTCCTTTCGATGAACGAGGGCAAGGTGCTCGAGTTCATCGTCACCGACGATCAAGCGAAGGAATACACGGTGAAGGGCCGCGTGATCCGCAGCGGCTACAAGGCCGGCGGCGAGGCCGCCACGCCGATCATCGAGGTCGACGGCAAGCTGCGCTTCTCGCTGCCCGGCCAGCCGGTTTTCCCCGGCCTCGGCGACGACGCGATCTTGCAGCCGACGCTGTCCTGGCAGCTCAACGCCGATCAGGCCGCCAAGGTGCAGGCCGAGCTCGGCTACATCACCGGCGGCATGGGCTGGCAGGCGGCCTACAACCTCGTCGCGCCGGAGAAGGGCGACAAGGT
>CAMLNJ010000391.1 GCA_946481225.1 uncultured Verrucomicrobiota bacterium
AGGCGGTGTTGAAGTTTTCGTCGAGCAGGGTTTTCGATCCGCGGGTGAGGCGGATGTCGTCGAACTCGGCCTGGGTATCCCACGCGCCGAGGATGAGCGGGCGCCGGGCATCGGCATTGGACGGGAGAGTGACGGTGGTCGGCAGGTAGGTGTCGCCGTTGTTCACGCTGAACAACTGCTGCACGTGGTAGCTGATGGTCGGGAAGACCTCGGTGTTGGTGAAATAGACGAGGTTGGGGCTCCAGTGGGTGTGGTCGCGCTTGGCGAGGAGCGGGGCGTAGGAGGCGAAGCGCACGACGTCGGCGTTGCGCTCGAGCGCGGTGAGGTAGGCGGCTTCGGAAATCGCGGCGCGCAGGGTGGATCGGCGCTTGTCGTCGAAGGCGGCCCATTCGCCGAGATAGACCTTCGACTTGGAGCGGTCGTAGGCGTCGTAGCGTTGGAGGTTTTCCCAGAGCCACTGCGGTGACTTGTAGCCGTGCTCGTCCACCATGGGCAGGCGAAGTTCGTCGGCGATTTTCCAGCCGTTGTCGTAGTCCGCGCCCTCGGTGTTGGGGCCCACGGTGCCGATGACGACGATCTCGGGGTGCTTCGCCTTCACGGTGTTGTAGATCATCTCGAAGCGTTCGCGGAAGACGGGCGTGATGTGGTCTTCGTTGCCGACGCCGAGGTATTTCAGGCCGAAGGGCTCGGGGTGACCGGCGGCGGCGCGTTTGGCGCCCCAAGTCGAGGTGACCGGGCCGTTGGCGTATTCGATGAGGTCGAGGACGTCTTGGATATAGGCGGGCATCCGGTCCATCGGGAGGCCTTTCTGACCGATGCCATATTTCCGGGTGACGAGGAAATCGGAGTTCTGGCAGCACACGCCGGCGGCGACGACGGGGATGGGTTTGGCGCCGATGTCTTCGCAGAACTGGAAATACTCGAAGTAGCCGAGGCCGACCGTCTGGTGGTAGCGCCAGATATTGCGCTGACCCTTGCGCTGCTCGACGGGGCCGATGGTGTCTTTCCAATGGTAGATGTTGTCGATGCCGTCGCCGTGGACGAGGCAGCCGCCGGGGAAGCGCATGAACTTCGGCTTCAGGTCGGCGATGGTCTGGGCGAGGTCGGCGCGGAGGCCATTGGGGCGGTTGCGAAAAGTTTTTTCTGGGAAGAGAGAAATCTGGTCGAGGGCGAGCCGGCCGAAACCGGAGCTCGACACGACGAGGCGGGCCTCGGGGTCGGTGGCTTTGGCGGCGATGCGGGCGGTGTATTTGGCCCACGATCCGGTCGGCGCGGGGAGGACGGCTTCGCCGAGGAGGGCGCCGGTTTTGCTTTCGAGGCGGACGTTGACGGGCCGGCTGGCGCCGGAGACACGGCGGGCGAAGATGGAGAAGTCGTAGTTTTCGCCGGCCTTCACGGGGATGCCGTCGAAGCCCTCGTTGCGCAGGCCGACTTGGCCGTGGGGCGAGAGCATGGTGAGCACGGCGTAGTGGGCCGTGTTGGCATGGAGGGGGCGGTCGAACTCGGCGGTGAGCGTGCCTTTGGCGTCGTCGAGGAGGACAGCCTGCCAGGAGGTGAGCGGGTGCCAGTCGGGGTTGTCGGCGGCGGAGTATTCGAAGTCGCGGTTCTGCACGAGCTCGGCGTAGAGGCCGCCGTCGGCGGCGTGGCTGAGATCTTCGAAAAAGATGCCGACGAGGTCGGGGCTGATGGTTTTTCCGGGGACGGCAGCGTCGATCGTCAACGTGATCGGCTGGGCGAACGCGGAGGCGGACAAGGAGCCGAGGAGCAGGGCGGCGAGCGGAAGCGCGAGGGCGGCGAGCAAGGGTTTCATGGGGACGGATGCGCGGGGGCGGCGGCGCGGACAGGGATCAGCGGGCGGGGGCGACGTAAGGGCCGTCCGGCGCGGGCGGGCTGAAGATCGGGAAGCCGTCCGCGCCCCAGCGGATGACCTGGGCGCGGGTGGCGCGGTCGGGGTTGTAGAGCGAGTTGCCCTGGATCTTTTCGTAGTCGCGTGCGTGATACACGAGGATGTCGGTCTTGCCGTCGGGGGTGGTGGTGAAGCTGTTGTGACCGGGACCGAAGACCGAGGCGGCGGGGTCGCTCTTGAGAACGGGCTCGGGGAGCTTGGTCCAGGAGGCGGAGTCCAGGAGGTCTGCGTTTTCGTCGGCGTGGAGCAGGCCGAGGCAGTAGTTGGCGTCGGTGGCGCTGGCGGAATAGGTCACGAAGACGTGGCCGTTTTTGACGAGGACGGCGGGGGCCTCGCAGACCCAGGGACCGCGTTTTTCCCACGCGCGGTCGGGCCGGGCGATGAGGGTGATCTTGCCGGTGATGGACAGCGGCGTGTCCATGCGGGCGATGTAGAGGTTGGTGCCCTTCACGCCGTTCTCGACCTGCGTCCACACGAAGTAGCGGACGCCGCGGTGGGTGAACGTGGTGGCGTCGAGACTGAAGGATACCCATCCGAGCTTGATGGGGCCGCGTTCGATCCATGCGTCGGCCAAGGGGTCGGGGCCGGCGCATTCTAGGGCATAGGGACGGATGGCCCACTTGTTCTCGGCCGCACCGGCGGTGAAGTAGACATACCATTTGCCCTCGATGAAGTGGAGCTCGGGGGCCCAGATGTGCGCGCCCATCGGGCCGCGATCATGTTTGCGCCAGATCACCTTGGGCTCGGCGGTGGAGAGACCTCCGAGGGTGCGGGCGCGGCGCAGCTCGATGCGGTCGTATTCGGGAACCGTCGCGGCGAGATAGTAGTGGCCGTCGGTGTGGAGCATGACCTGCGGATCGGCGCGTTGCGGAACGATGGGATTGGTCCAGGCGAACGGGTCGCCAGGCGCGATCGCGGCGGGGGAGGAACTGGGCGCGAGGCCCTCCTTCCACTGGGCCTCGGTGACGGCGGAGGCCTCGATGATGCGGAGACCGAAGGTGCCGGAGCGTGCGCCGGAGGCGACGAAGCGGACGGTGACCTCGCGTTTGCCGCGGGTGAGTTCCGGCGGCAGGGCGTAGGCGGCCTCGAAGAAACCGTCGCGTTTCCCGGGGCGTAGGGTGGCGGCGATGCGGTGTCCCTCCACCCACAGCTCGTGGGCGCGGCCGCGGTCGGCGCCCCAGTGCTCGGTGACGAGGGCGACGGGTTTGTCGCGGTTCACGGCCATGCGGTAGGAAAACCAGCCGCCAGGGAGGGCGTCGCGCCACTTGCGGTTGCGAAAGTCGCCCGTCTCGCTCCTGTCGGAGGCGAACTTGTGCTCGACCTCGGACTGTTGGAAGCCGGGTTCGACGTGGTCGACCGTGGCGGCCGCGAGGGCGGCGCGGGCCGCCTCGACGGCGCGGACCTCGGCCTCGCGCGCGGCCCAATCGGCGGGGGTGTGGAGCGGGAAGTAGGCGGCGTAATGCTCCTGGTAGACGCGGTGGAAAGGCACGAGCGGGTAGTCGGGCTGGACGACGCCCGATGCGCGGAAGGCGCCGAAGCCGGAGGAGGGCTCGGGACAAAGCGAGGCGAGGAGCGCGGCCGCGTCGGACGCGACGAGGACGGGCGGCGCGGAATCGACGCGACCGGGGGACTTGAGGTGGTCGCCGTAGCGGCGACGGGCGGGGTCGTTGCTCGCGTCGGCGGGGGGCACGAGGGCGACGAGCTGCATCGGTCCATACATGAGCGCGAGGATCTTGCCGCCGGAGTGCGGCAGGGGCTCGACGCGCGGGGTCATGGGCAGGCGCAGCTCGATGGTGTCGCCGTCGCGCCATTTGCGATCAAGAGTGAGGTAGGAGGACGGGCGCGAATCGACGGCGACGGCGCGACCGTTGATCTTCACTTCGGGAGCGGCGCACCAATAGGGGTGGCGGAGCTTGAGGGCGAGGCGCGCGGATTTCTTGGACTCGACGACGAGGCGAACGGTGTCGGACTCGGGGAAGGACGTTTCTTGGCGGAGGGCGAAGCCGCGCTCGGACCAGTCGAGGCGCGAGGCGAGGTAGAGGTTAACCCACAGGGTGTCGTCGCGGTGAAAATAGGCCTGCTGGGCGTAGAGCTGGGGGTTCTCCATGCCGGTGCCGACGCAGCACCACCAGGAGTCGTGCTCGGTGGAGAAGGTCTTGTAGGCGA
>CAMLNJ010000392.1 GCA_946481225.1 uncultured Verrucomicrobiota bacterium
AGGCGGATGGCGGCGAGGGCGATGGCGTGGTCGAAGAGCCAGCACTCGTCGGGGTGGCTTTCGGAGACGAGGAGCGGGCTGGTCTGGAGGCGGGCGACGATGGCGTCGACGCGCTCGGCGAGGGCGGCGCGGTAGGCGGGCTTGTCGGTGTCGTCGGCCATGCGGCGGGTGGCGAGCATGAGCGCGATTTCGCCGTCGACGAAGAGACTGCGCGCGGGACGGACGATCCAGGGGCGTCGGCTGGCGTAGGGAAGGAGGAAAATGGTCTGCCCGTGTTCGCGTTCGAGGCGGAGCGTCTCGTCGATGATCTCGTCGGCGACGGCGAGGTAACGCGGCGCGGAGGCGGGATCGCGCAGACTAATCTCGGCGAGCGACCAGACGAGGAAACTGCGTCCCATGAAGTCCCATTCGGCGTTGCGGCCCCGCATGCGGGCGAGTTCACGGGCCTTGAGTTCGGGGGCGGTCCAGAGCGTGAGCTGACGCTCGGCGAGGGCGCGGGGATGCGAGGCGACTCCGCCGGCGGGCGGAGCGAGGAAGGTGGCGGAGTCGCGGACGAAGAACCAGTGGACGCTCGGGAGCCAGAGAGCGGAGGCGAGCGCGAGGGCGGCGGGGCCGGAGAGCCAGCGGCGCGGGCGGCGGGCGGCGGGGGAGGCGGCGGACGGGGTGGCGGGGTTCATGCGCGCAGTCTGGCGGACGCGCATGAAGGCGGGATGAAGTCAGGATGAACTCGGGATGAAAACGCGGACGGGCGGAGGTGGGCGTGCGCGTCCCTGCGCACGCGGTTTGGGGCGGGGCGTTCGAGCCATGGGCGGCATAACGGGCGGAGTGACCCGCCCGTCCACCTGGTGCAGGGCGCGACCGGCGGTCGCGCCCTACCTCGAACCTAGAGTCGCTCGGCGATGGCGACGGCTTTGAAGAGGGCGGAGGCCTTGTTGACGGTCTCTTGGAATTCGCTCTCGGGGACGCTGTCGGCGACGACGCCGGCTCCCGCCTGGATGTGGATCATGCCGTCCTTGATGAGCGAGGTGCGGAGCATGATGCAGGTGTCGCTGTTGCCGTCGTAGCCGAAGTAGCCGAGGGCGCCGGCGTAGAAGCCGCGTTGCACGGGCTCGGTCTGCGCGATGATCTGCATGGCGCGGATCTTGGGCGCGCCGCTGACGGTGCCGGCGGGAAACGTCGCGCGCATGAGGTCGAAGGCGTTTTTGTCGGGCGAGATCTTGCCCTCCACCTGCGACACGATGTGCATGACGTGCGAGTAGCGCTCGATGATGAAGCTCTCGGGCACGGTGACGGAGCCGTATTGGCAGACGCGGCCGATGTCGTTGCGCGCGAGGTCGACGAGCATGAGGTGCTCGGCGCGTTCCTTTTGGTCGGCGAGCAGATCCTTTTCGAGGGCGAGGTCGTCGGCGTGGGTGGCGCCGCGCTTGCGCGTGCCGGCGATGGGGCGGATCTCGACCAGACCGTCGGTGAGGCGCACGTGGACCTCGGGCGAGGCGCCGACGATGGCGAAGTCGCCCGTGTCCAAGATGAACATGTAGGGCGAGGGGTTCACCGTGCGGAGGGCGCGGTAGAGTTCGAGCGGGGTGCGGTCGAAGGGCTTGGAAAAACGCTGGGAGGGGACGAACTGGATGATGTCGCCGGAGCGCACGTATTCCTGGCCGGCGACGACGGCGGCCTCGAAGGCGGACTTGGTGAAGTTGCCGCGCGGTGCGGCGACGAAGCCGGGGTCGATGAGCGGGGCGGGCGCGAGGTTGCTGGGCTGGGCGAGGAGGGCGTGGAGGGCCTGGAGCTCGACGACGGCGCGGGCGTAGGCGGCCTCGGGGGCCTCGCCGGGGGCGAGGTGGGCGTTGACGCAGAGGCGGAGGGTTTGCTTGGCGCGGTCGAAGATAAGGAGCGAATCCGACAGCATGAAGTAGAGCAGGGGCGTGCCGAGCTCGTCCTTGGCGGGGGCGGGAATGGTCGGCTCGATGCGCGTGGCGTATTCGTAGGCGATGAAGCCGACGGCGCCGCCGGTGAAGCGCGGGAGGCCGGGGATCTGCACGGGCTTGTAGCCCTTCATCTCGGTCTCGATGAGCGTGAGCGGGTCTTTCGGCGTGGGGACCTCGCGGTCGGGCTGGTTGAGCTCGCGGATCTTGGTGGTGGCGGGGCCGCAGGCGAAGACCTTGCGCGGGCGGCAGCCGATGAAGCTGTAGCGCGAGAGGGTGTCGCCGCCCTCGACGGATTCGAGGAGGTAGGAGGGGCCGTGGCCGCGGAGCTTCGCGTAGGCGGAGACGGGCGTCTCGAAGTCCGCCATGAGATCGGCGTAGACGGGGACGAGGTTGCCCTGGGTGGCGAGGCGGGCGAAGTCGACGGCGGAGGGGAGGATGGTCATGGCTGGAAAGAGCGACAGAGCGGCAGAGGACAGAGCGACAGAGGGGAGCGGGGCGGAAGGCAGAAGGAGCAGCGGTTGCTTGGCTTGGTTTTTCTGTGGTTCTGTAGCTCCGGCGCTCTGTCGCTCTACTTTTGAATTCTGGTTATTCCACCGTGACCGACTTCGCGAGGTTGCGGGGTTTGTCGACGTCGCAGCCGCGGGCGAGGGCGATGTAGTAGCTGAGGAGCTGCACGGGAATCGTCGCCAGAATGGGCGCGGCGGCCTCGTGGCAGTCGGGGATGGTGATGACCTCGTCGGCGAGGCCTTCGGGCAGCTCGACGCTTTCGGGGGCGATGGCGATGATGAGGCCCTTGCGCGCCTTGATCTCCTGCATCGAGGAGAGGACCTTGTTGAAGAGTTCGCCCCTCGGGACGAAGAGCACGCTCGGGCACTGCTCGCTGATGAGGGCGATGGGGCCGTGTTTCATCTCGGCCGCGGGGTAGCCCTCGGCGTGGATGTAGGAGATTTCCTTGAGCTTGAGGGCGCCCTCGAGGGCGATGGGGAAGAGGTCGAGGCGGCCGAGGAAGAGGAAGTCGTTGTATTTCGCGTAGCGTGTCGCGATTTCCTGGATACGCGGGGCCTGGTCGAGCGCGCGGCGGGCGAGCTCGGGGACGGCCTTGAGGCCGGCGACGTATGCGACGCCGTCGGCGAAGCTCATGTCGCGCATGCGCGCCACGTAGAGGGCGAACATGGCGGAGATGAGGAGCTGGCTGGTGAAGGCCTTGGTGGAGGCGACGCCGATCTCGGGGCCGGCGTGCTGGTAGATGCCGCCGTCGGCCTCGCGGGCGATGGTGGAGCCGACGACGTTGCAGATAGCCATGCACTTGTAGCCCTTGCGCTTGGCCTCGCGGAGGGCGGCGAGGGTGTCGATCGTCTCTCCGGACTGGGAAATGACGAAGAAGAGCGCGTCGCGGTCGAGGGGGGCGTTGCGGTAGCGGAACTCGGAGGCGTAGTCGACCTCCACGGGGATGCGGGCGTAGCGCTCGATGAGGTGCTCGGCGACGAGGCAGGCATGCCAGCCGGTGCCGCAGGAGGTGAAGACGAAGCGGTCGATGATGCGGAAGTCGGCGGGGGCGAGGTTGAGGCCGCCGAAGTTGGCGGTGGACGCGTCGGCGGAGAAGCGGCCGCGCATGGCGTTTTCGAGCGCCTGGGGCTGCTCGAAGATCTCCTTCAGCATGTAGTGCGGGTGGTCGCCGAGCTCGGCGTCGTCGACGGACCAGGTGACCTTGTCGATGACCGGGGAGACGTCGGCGAGATCGAGGGTGCTGAGAGAGAAGCCGGCGGACGTGACGTGCACGAGTTCGCCGTCCTTCAGGTAGACGACGTTTTGGGTGCGCGAGACGAGGGCGGAGACGTCGGAGGCGATGAGGTGCTCGTGTTCGCCGACACCAAGGATGAGGGGCGAGCCTTTGCGGGCGGCGACGAGCTCGCCGGGGTGGGCGGGGGAGAGGACGGCGATGCCGTAGGTGCCCTCGACGTGGAGGAGGGTTTTTCGGACCGCCTCGAGAAAGCGGGAGGGGGCCTCGGACACGCCCGAGACGGGCGTGGCTGCAACGGGTTCCTTGGCGAGGTGGTAGGCGATGAGATTGCCCAAGACCTCGGTGTCGGTTTCGGAGGCGAAGGTGTATCCCTTCGTGAGGAGAAATTTTTTG
>CAMLNJ010000393.1 GCA_946481225.1 uncultured Verrucomicrobiota bacterium
GGATCCAGCCGCGCTACGCCGCCAACCGCGAACTCGTCGACCGGCTCGTGCAGCACTTCACCGAATCGATCCAAGGCATCCCCGTGATCAAGGCCTTCGGCCGCGAGCCCGAGGACCGCGCCGCCTTCGCCGCCCGCAACGACGAGGTGCTCCGCCAACAGCAGGGCATCTTCTGGCGCGTGAGCACGTTTTCCCCCGCCATCGGATTTCTCACGCGCATCAATCTCCTCGTGCTCCTCGGCTACGGCGGCTGGCTCGTCATCGAGGGAAAACTCCCGCTCGGAGCGGGTCTCGTCGTCTTTGCCGGCCTGCTCGAGCAGTTCTCCGGACAGGTCAACCAACTCGCCACCATCGTGAACAGCGTGCAGCAGTCGCTGGTCGCCTCGCGCCGCGTCTTCGAGATCCTCGACGCGCCGGTCGAGGTGAGCGACGTCCCCGACGCGCTCCCCTGCCCCGCCCTGCGCGGCGACCTGCGTTTCGAGCAGGTCTCCTTCTCCTACGGCAATCCGGCCGCGGATGCAGGCGCGCCCGCCGTGCTGCGCGACATCGATCTGCACGTTCCCGCGGGCGCCTGCGTCGCCATCCTCGGCGCCACCGGCGCGGGCAAAAGCTCGCTCATGAGCCTCGTTCCGCGCTTCTTCGATCCGACCCAGGGCCGCGTCTTGATCGACGGCGAAGACATCCGCCGCTACCGGCTCGAGGATCTGCGCCGCCGAATCGGGATCGTGTTTCAGGAGAGTTTTCTCTTCTCCAACACCATCGCGGCCAACCTCGCATTCGGGCACCCCGAAGCCACGCGCGAGCAGATCGAGCGCGCCGCGCGCATCGCCCAGGCTCACGAGTTCATCTCCGCCCTCCCGCAGGGCTACGACACGGTGCTCGGCGAAGGCGGCAACACCCTCTCCGGCGGCCAACGCCAGCGCCTCGCCCTCGCGCGCGCCCTCATCCTCGAGCCCTCCATCCTCCTGCTCGACGACCCGACCGCCGCGATCGACTCGCGCACCGAGCACGAAATCTTCTCGGCCCTCGAGAGCGCCATCAAGGACCGCACCACCTTCATCGTCGCGCACCGCGTGAGCACGCTGCGCCGCGCCGACTTCATCATCGTGCTCGAAAACGGCCGGATCGTGCAGCGCGGCACACACGCCGAGCTGCTGCGCGCGCCCGGCCCCTATCGCCAGGTCGCGGCGCTGCAGCTCGTGGACAGCCGCGAACTCGAGGACGGGGAGGCCTCCGTCGCATGAAGACCCAGGCTCCCTTCTTCCGTCCCGAGCCGCCTCCGGAACGTCGCGACGACGGCCTGCCGCTTCCCCAAGGCCCGCTCACCGTCGTGCAACGCATCGCGGACGAAGCCGACGAGGCCGCGCAACGCCCGCTCGAGTGGCGGCTCGTCCGCCGGCTCTTCGGCTACACGGCCCCCTTCGCCCGACAGCGGAACTGGCTCATCTTTCTCACCCTCGTGCGCGCCGTGCAGCTCGCGGGGCTCACCTGGCTTTTCAGCGCCGCCATCGCCGGGCCGGTGACCCGCGGCGACCGCGCCGCGCTGTGGTGGATCGTGCTCGGCTACGGTCTGCTGGCCCTTTCATCCGAAGGCCTTTTTCACTTCCGCATGCGCTACGCGCAGGAACTCGGCGAACGCGTCGTCCATCGCTTGCGCGCCGACCTCTTCGCCAGCGTGCAACGGCAGCCGATGGCGTTTTTCCACAAGACGAAACTCGGCCGCGTGCTCGGCCGCATGACCTCGGACATCGAAGCGCTGCGCACCGGCATCCAGGACGTGTTTTTCGTGTCGATCGTGCAGCTCGGGCAGATGGCGGCGGCCGCGGCGATCATGCTCTGGACCGACTGGACGCTGTTCCTGTTGGTGCTGGGCCTCGCGCCGGTGATCTGGAAGGTGAATCTCCACTTCCGCGACCGCCTCTCGCGGCACTCGCGCGCCTCGCACGAAAGCTTCAGCCGCGTCACCGCCACGCTCGCCGAATCGGTCAACGGGATCCGCGTGACCCAGGGTTTCGTGCGAGAGACGACCAACGCCGGCCTCTTCCGCCGCCTGCTCGCCGACCACTCGCGGATCAACATGAACCTCGCGCGCGCCTCGGCGACCCTCAATCCGATCCTCGAGCTCAACAACCAGTTCTTCGTCGCCGCGCTCCTGCTTCTCGGCGGCTGGCGCGTTTTCCATGGCGACATGGAGATCGGCGCGCTCATCACCTTTTTCTTTTTCGCCAACTTCTTCTTCGGCCCGATCACCATCCTCGGGAATCTCTACAACCAGGCCCTCGTCGCGATGGCCGGCGCGGAACGCGTGTTCAAGCTGATCGACCGCGTGCCGGAGTGGACCGACGCGCCGGCGGCCGCGGATCTTCCTGATCCGCGACCGCAGCAAGGAGCAAGGAGCGTGGAGCAAGGAGCCGAACCGCAAACCAAGCCATCCGCCGCAGGTCTTTCTTCCGGCTCCTCGCTCCCCGCTCCCCGCTCCTCGCTCACCACCGGCGTCGATCTCGAGTTCCGCCGCGTCACCTTCGCCTACGAGCCGGATCGTCCCGTGCTGCGCGACGTGAGCTTTCGCGCCGCGCCCGGGCAGACCGTCGCGCTCGTCGGCCACACCGGCAGCGGCAAGAGCTCGATCATCAACCTCGCGACCAAGTTCTATCTGCCCGACGCCGGCGAGATCCTGATCGACGGCCGCGAGATCCACTCGATCACCGGCCGCTCCCTGCACCGCCAGCTCGGCATCGTGACGCAGCAGAACTTCCTCTTCACCGGCACCGTGCTCGACAACATCCGCTTCGCCCGCCCCGACGCGACCGAGGGCGAGGTGCGCGCCGCGCTGGCCGCGCTCGGCTGCGCCGACCTGCCGGAGCAGCTGCCCAAGGGGCTCGCCACCGAGGTGGGCGAGCGCGGCGGCGGGCTCTCGCTCGGCCAGCGCCAGCTCGTGTGCTTCGCGCGCGCGTGGCTCGCCGACCCGCGCCTCGTGATCCTCGACGAGGCGACGAGCGCGATCGACTCGCTCACCGAGGCCCGCCTGCAGGAGGCGCTCTCGCGTCTGCTGAGCGGGCGCACGAGCCTCGTGGTCGCGCACCGGCTCAGCACGATCCGCGCGGCGGACCTCATCCTCGTGCTCGACCGCGGCGAGGTCGCGGAGCGCGGGGCGCACGCGGAGTTGCTCGCGCGCGGAGGCGCCTACTCGCGCCTGCATGCGCAGTTCGCCTCGGGCGGCGCAGGAGAGGCGTAGTATACTCTCGGATACACAATACGAGCGCCGCGGCCGGCCGCGCGGGGGCGTCCCCGCCGGAGCACCGAGCGGCGAGGCGCGCAAGTGCGAATTTCCCCCTCTGAAAACGGCAAATTTACCTCTGATAAATCGATGTTGCTTTCGGCCGCGTCCCCTCTACGCCCGTCTCCGCTATGGCCAAACGCAAACCCAACGCTGCCTTCATGAAACCGGTTCAGCCTGACGACGCCCTCGCGGCCGTGGTCGGCGCCAAACCCCTCCCCCGCACCGAGCTCACCAAGAAGCTCTGGGACTATATCAAAAAGAATAAGCTCCAGGACGCCAAGGTGAAGACCCAGATCAATGCCGACGACAAGTTGAAGGTCGTCTTCAACGGCAAGAAGTCCGTCAGCATGTTCGAGATGACCAAGCTCGTCTCGGGCCACCTCAAGAAGTAAACAGCGGTTTCCCCAAACCAACGTTCTAACCTAAGCCGCCGGCGCCTCGTGCGCCGGCGGCTTTTTTGCGGGTGGATGATCGGCTTGGGGGGGGATTCCGCGAAAGGTGGACGGGCCGGGTCCTCCGCCCGTGGTTCGCCTCGATGCGCCCGCTCCGTGGAACCGCAACGGGCGCAGGGACGCGCCCGTCCACCTCCGGCGGGCCCGGTGGTCCCGCCCTACCTTAAACTTCACCAGACCAGCAAACCGCCCGCGTAGGTCAGGCCGGCGCCGACCGAGCAGAAAATAATACGGTCGCCCGCCTTGAAGATGCCTTCCTCGGCCGCCCAGCCGAGCGCCATCGAGACCGAGGCGCCGGAGGTGTTGCCGTATTTGGCGATGGTCA
>CAMLNJ010000394.1 GCA_946481225.1 uncultured Verrucomicrobiota bacterium
CCCCCCTGTCGCGCGCGCAAAATAACCCCAAACCCGCCCGATGCCCGAATCCGCCCACCCCGCCGCCTCCCCGGCAAAACCAGCTTCCGCGCACCTCGACCTGCCCCTCGCGGGAGACGAAGCGAAAGCCGGCCACGACGCAGCGGAGCTCGCATCGTGCGATACGGAGGACGCCTTCCTGAGGCTTTTCGACCTAAGCCCGCTCCCCTCGTGGGTCCGCGACGCGGAAAGCTATCGCTTCCTCGCCGTCAACCACGCCGCCCTCGTCACCTATGGCTACACCCGCGAGGAGTTTCTGGCCATGACCGTCCGCGACATCCGGCCGCCCGAGGAGGAAATCCGTTTCCGCGCCCACCTTGACGAATGCCGCGCCTCCGGTTGCGAGAAAGACGCCTGCTGCGGCCGCTGGATTCACCGTCGCAAGGACGGCAGCCTCCTCACCGTCGAAACCTGGTCACGCCCCTTCACCCACGAGGGCCGCCGCGCCCGCCTCGTGATCGCCCGCGACATCAGCGAACAGCTTCGCACCGAGGAGGAGCTGCGCCTCGGCCGCGAACGCTTCCAGCTCATCGCCGGCGCCACCAGCGACGCCCTCTGGGACTGGGACTTCGGCACCGACACGCTCTGGTGGAACGACTCTTTCTACACCCGCTTCGGCTACAGCCCCGAACAATTCGACAACACGCTCGCGACCTGGGCCGCCGCGATCCATCCCGACGACCGTGAACGCGTCACCAAAAGCCTCGAACGCGCCCGCGCCTCGGGCAGGGAGTTCTGGCGCGAGGAATACCGCTTCCGCCGCGCCGATGGCGCCTACGCCACCGTCGTGGACCGCGGCCGCATCGTCCGCGACAAATCCGGCGCGCCCCACCGCATGGTCGGTGGCATGAGCGACATCACCGAGCAAAGCCGGCTCCAGGCCCAGTTCCTCCGCTCCCAGCGGCTCGAAAGCATCGGCACCCTCGCCGGGGGCGTCGCGCACGACCTGAACAACATGCTTTCGCCGATCCTGCTCGCGATCGACCTACTGCGCCTCCACCACCCCGCGCCCGAAGCCGGGAAGCTCATCTCCACCATCGAGACGAGCGCGCAGCGCGGCGCCGAACTCGTGCGCCAGGTGCTCACCTTCGCGCGCGGCGTCGAAGGCCGCCGGCAGCCCCTCCAGATCCGACACCTGATCAAGGAGGCCGCCCGCTTTTCCTCGGAAACCTTTCCGCGAAATATATCCGTCCAGACCGACATCGCGCCCGGCCTCTGGACCATCTCCGCCGATCCCGCCCAGCTCAACCAGGTCCTGCTCAACCTCGCGGTCAACGCCCGCGACGCCATGCCGCAGGGCGGCAAACTTTCCTTCTCCGCCGCGAACCTCTCGCTCGACCACGCCCTCGCCGCCTCGGCCGTCTCCCCCGACGCCCGCCCCGGAGCCTATGTCGTCATCTCGGTAACCGACACCGGCCACGGCATCGCCCCCGATCACCTCGAGCGCATCTTCGAGCCCTTTTTCACCACCAAGGATATCGGCGAAGGCACCGGCCTCGGTCTTTCGACCGTCCATGCCATCGTGCGCGAACACGGCGGCTTCATCACGGTGCAAACCGCCCCCGAGCAAGGCACGGCTTTTCACGTCCACCTGCCCGCCCAGCCCGAGCTCTCGCCCGCGGATCAGCGCCCTTCGGTCTGCCCCGGGCCTCGCGGCGACGGCCAGACCCTGCTCGTCATCGACGACGAGGCCGCGATCCGCGACCTCATCCGCCGCTCCCTCGAATCCCACGGATACGGCGTCCTCCTCGCTTGCGACGGCGCCGAAGGCGTCGCGCTTTTCGCCCAGCACCGCGAACGCGTCTCGCTCGTCATCACCGATCTGGTGATGCCTATCATGGACGGCGCGGCCACCATCAGCGCGTTGCGCCGCATCCAGCCTCGCCTGCCGATCATCGCCACCAGCGGCCACGACGCCTCCGGCCGCGCCGGTCGTGATTCGGCAGCCTCGATCAACGGATTCCTCGCCAAGCCCTTCACGGTCGACTCGCTCCTCACGCTCGTCGCCGACTGCTTGCACGATCCGGAATCCGCGCGTCCGGCCAGCCGCTGAACCGCAAGAACGCGGCTCAAGCCGGCCACGGGTTCCACCGATCCGCACGGATCAAGACCGGTGCTGGATAGGGAGACGTGAAATCCGCTCGCCCGGTGGGCGATACGATACTGATCCGGTTCTATCTGCTCCGATGTAGGCCCGACCGCTGGTCTGGCCTGTCTGGCCTACAGCTCGCGATCATCGAGTCTGCTCCGGCCGTTCTACATCAACTACACCGGCGATTTAGAGCCCCTACTTGTTTGGAATTATTCCAATTCCCGATTGCAGATTGGAATGATTCCGGTTCGCTTCTCTTCTTTCTCCTCCGCCGCGCATGCGTCCCACTACCCCAGAACAACCCGCCAACTTGGCCGAGCGCCTTGCCCACAGCGGCTTGCGCAACACCCCGCAACGCGAGCTGATCTACCGGGCCCTGCTCGAAAGGCGCGATCACCCTACGGCCGACGAGGTGTATTCCCGGGTCCGTCCGGCCATGCCATCGATCTCCTTGGCGACCGTTTACAACTGCTTGGAGACGCTCGTGCAGTGCGATTTGGTCCGTCAGGTGAATTTCGAGCGCGGTCCCACCCGCTATTGCCCGAATCTCCACCCGCACGCGCATTTCCACGACGAAGGCACCGGCGCGACGCACGACATCGACGTGCCCTCCGATATTCTCGACCGCATCCGCGCCCTGCTGCCCCCCGGCTACTCGGCCAAATCCATCGAGATCACTTTCCACGGCCAGATGCCCAAACCCTCCGCTGACGGCTCTTAAGCCTCGGTTTTCAGGCCTCGGGTTTTCGCGCTCAGCCCGCATCCCCTCCTTTCATCCTTCTCTCTATCTTCATCCTCATGTCCTCCACGCTTGAAATCCGCGCCCTCCATGTCGCCCTCGCTTCCGCCCCCGAGAAGCCCATCGTCAAAGGTCTCGATCTGACGATCCGCACCGGTGAGGTCCACGCCATCATGGGCCCGAACGGCACCGGCAAGTCGACCCTCTCCAAGGCCATCGCCGGCCACCCCGACTACGTCATCACCTCCGGCGACGTCCTCCTCGACGGCCAGTCGATCCTCGAGATGGAGCCCGACCAGCGCGCCCGCGCCGGTCTTTTCCTCGCCTTCCAGTATCCCAGCGAGATCCCCGGCGTTTCCATCGCTAACTTCCTCCGCGCCGCCGTCCAGGCTCGCCTCGGCGAGGGCGAAGAGATCGACGCCACCGCCTACTACAAGAAGCTCTACGCCAAGATGGACCTCCTGAAAATCGACCGGAAGTTCACCTCCCGCTCGGTCAACGAGGGCTTCTCCGGCGGTGAAAAGAAGCGCTGCGAGATCCTCCAGATGGCCATGCTCGAGCCCAAGTTCTCGCTCATGGACGAAACCGATTCCGGCCTCGACATCGACGCCCTCCGCATCGTCGCCGAAGGCGTCAACACCCTGAAGGGCGGCGAGCTCGGCGTGCTCCTCATCACCCACTATCAACGCCTCCTCAACTACATCATCCCCGACCACGTGCACGTCATGTATGACGGCCGCATCGTGAAGTCCGGCGACAAGAGCCTCGCCCTCGAGCTCGAGGCCAAGGGCTACGATTGGGTGAAAAAGGAACTCGCCGCCGTCACCGCCTAACCCGCCCGACTTGCCGCCTTTTCAGGTCCCAGGTCTCCACCCTCCTCCCTCCTCTTTATGAAGCCTCCCACCGACACCCTCCCCCCGCCCGACGCCGCCGACGAGGCCGCGGCCGTCGAGAACCCCGCCGTCGGCATCGACCAGTCGCTCGGCGACTTCACCTACGACGTCAAATACGAGTTCGATGCAGGCTCCTGCCTCAATGAGAACGTCATCCTCTACATCAGCGGCGTGAAAAAGGAGGCCGACTGGATCCTCGATTTCCGTCTCAAAGCTTACCAGACCTTCCTCGACAAGCCCATGCCCACGCACTGGGCGACGAAGGATCTCGAGAACATCAACTTCGACA
>CAMLNJ010000395.1 GCA_946481225.1 uncultured Verrucomicrobiota bacterium
GGCGAGATCGGCCGAGCGCGGCTGCATGGCGGCGCGGAGCGCGGGAAAGTCGCTTTCGAGGCGGGCGGCGACGGCCTCGGCGTAGGCGTAGCTGGGAAAAAACGCGGCGACGGGCGCGGCGGGCGAGGCTTCGCGCAAGGCGGCGAGCGTGGCGGCGGTGGTGCCATGGTGCTCGGCGCGTCGGCGGAAGGTGGTGTCCACGCGCAGATCGAGCGCGACGTCGTAGGCGTCGTGGCGCCAGGGGGCGTCGGGAGCGAGGATGCGAAGCGCGGGCCCGGCGGTGTCCGCCTCGAGGCCGAGCGCGGCGGAAAAGACCTCCGCGGGCGGCGGCGTGGCGGTGGCGAGGACGACGCCGGCGAACGAGCGTAGTTGTTCTCCAATTATCGGCGCGGCGTCGAGGCAGGTGAAGCGGAGCTGCGCGGGGCGCGGCGACCAGAGGAGCTTTTCCAAGGCGTGGTCTTCGAACCACGCGAGCAAGGCGGGAAAGCGCCAGAGCAGGTCGGCGGCATCAGTGGAGAGCGCCTCGTGGTCCGGCGGTGTTTTTTGCAGATGCGCGGCCAGACCGCGGAGCGAGGCGCCGATGTCGTCCTCGGCGTCGAGGTCGAGCGCGTCGGCGGCGGGAAGGGCGGAGAGGAGGCGCCAGAGCGTCTCGAGTTCGCGGCGCAGGGGGCGAGAGGTGTCGTCGGGCAGCTCGGCGAGGAGCCGGTGCAGTTCGTCGGCCGTCAGTTCGTGCGAGAAGGCGTCGGCGACGCGGGCGGGCAGGTGGTGCGCCTCGTCGATCACGAGCAGGGTGCGCGCGGGCTCCCAGGTGGGCTGCTCGACGAAGACGCCGCGGTTGGCGGGGGCGAAGAGGTAGTTGAAATCGCCGAGCCAGACGTCGCAGAAAGGCAGGGAGGCGCGGGCGATCTCGTAGGGGCAGATCGAGGCGGCGAGGCCGGCGGCGCGGAGCGCGGGGAGATCGCGCGCCTCGGCGGGGAAAAGATGGAAGCGCGCGAGGCCGGAGTCGCGCCAGCGTCGCGGGAGGTCGTGGAGAAAACGGCAGCGGTCGCGCGTGCAGTGGAAGACGTCGTTGACGCAGTGCTCGCGCTTGGGGCGAAGGTTCCAGGCGACGAGCGAGGGAGGCGCTGGAATGTCTAATGACGAATGTCGAATGTCGAATGGGTCGGATGTGGGCGCGGCTGATGAAGCCGCGACGGCGAGGCGGGACGCCTCGCCGTCATCACGGGCGGGACGCCCGTGCCACGGGCCCAGCATCTTTTGCAGCGTGGCGAGGACGTGGAGTTGCCCTGTCGATTTGCCGGTGAGGTAGACGAGGCGGTCCGCCTGGCCGGAGCGGAGGGCGGCGAAGGCGGCTTCGAGCAGGACGCCGGTTTTCCCGAAGCCGGTGGGGGCGACGAGCACGACGGGCGAGGTGCCGGCGGCGAGCGCGGCGGCGAGGTCGGCGACTATCGTTTCCTGGCCGGGACGCGGCGAGGCGAAGGCGGGCGTCCAGCGCAGCGAACGCAGGCGGAGGAGCGCGGCCCGGCGTTGTTCGAGGAAGTCGGCGACGCCGTCGAGATGCGCGTCGAGCGCGGCGCGGTCGGCGGTGGTGAAGGGGATGCTTTGCTCGAGGCCCGTGCCCGCCTCGATGTAGAGCAGTTCGCCGCTGAAGCGTCGGGAGGGTTCGGCGAGCTCGGCGAGGGCGAGGTAGAGGCCAAGCTGGTGGAAATGCCCGGGGTGCGCGGCGCGCAGCTCGTCGGCGGGGCGGGGGAGGCGTTCGAGCGTGGTTTTTAGCTCGCGCAGGTGGGCGCCGTCGGCGGTGGGGAGCGACTGGTCGAGGCGCCCTTCGAGCTGGAAAAGCCATCCTCGGCGGGCGAGGGCGCCGCGGATCGGGAGCTCGAAGGACGGAGCCGAGCCGGGGCTCGGCGTCCCCGGGGCCTCGAGCGCGGCGCGTTTTTCGCGGTGCCAGTGCGTGCCGATTTCGGCGCGCCAGCGGCCGGAGGGGCCGCCCTCGGGCGCGCGGGGGCCGGTGGTGAATGCGGCGAGTTCGCCGAGGGCGAAGGTCGCCGCGCGACGCTCGTGGTCGATCTGCACCGGTCGCGGCGGTCGGGCTCCGGCGGCGCTCAGGACGAGGCCGGAGCGGCGGCGCGCGTTTCACGCCAGGCGCGCCAGGCCTCGAAGACCATCGGCAGGACGGAGAGGACGATGATCGCGAGGATCACGAGCTTGAAGTTTTTCTGCACGAACTCGGCGCCGCCGAAGAGGTAGCCGGCGTAGGTGAAAAAGTAGATCCAGACGAAGCCGCCGATGACGTTGAAGAGGAGAAAGCGCCGGTAATCCATGCGCCCCACGCCCGCGACAAAGGGGACGAAGGTGCGGACGATGGGGACGAAGCGGGCCAGGATGATGGCGCGGCCGCCGTATTTCTCGAAAAAGGCGTGCGCGCGTTCGAGGTGCTTGCGGCGCAGAAAGCGGGAATCCTCGCGTTTGAAGACGGCGGGGCCGAGGCGGGCGCCGATGGCATAGTTGAGCGAGTCGCCGATGACCGCCGCCACGAAGAGAATCACCGCCATGAGGTGGACGTTGAGCCCGGTCTCGGGTTTGGCGCAGAAGGCGCCGGCGGCGAAGAGGAGGGAGTCGCCCGGGAGGAAGGGGGTGACGACGAGGCCCGTTTCGGCGAAAATGATCAGGAAAAGGATTCCGTAGGTCCACACGCCGAAGTCGGCGATGATCTCCGCGAGGTGGACGTCGATGTGGAGGATGAAGTCGATTAGCTTCTTGATCAGGTCGAGCATCGGGCGGAGAGACGCAAAAAAAGCAGGCCGGCACAAGGCCGGCCTGCGGGAGAAAGTCGGGAGCGGGCTCCGGAGAAAGTCTTAGACGTCGGGCTTGGTCTTGCGGAGGCCCATGATGCGGTCGCCTTCCTTCCACTGGCCGCGCTTCTTGAGGGTCGCCACGCGCTCGAAGCGCTTGAGGACGTTGCGTTTGATGACGATGCCTTTGGCACCTTGGAGGCTGGCGTGTTGGGACATGACTTGAAACAGGTCGAGGGTTGGAAACGGATTAAAGGTTGACGGAGCTACGGGGTGCCCGGGCCCATGACAAGTATTTTTCTCCCACGCGATCAGCCCGCACCACGATCCACTGAGGGGTTTCGTAGGGATGCGCGGAGTGGATGTAGGCGGAGAGGGCGGCGGATTGCTCTTCGAGAAACTTGAAGGTGAGGCGCCACTCCTGGGCGGCGGTTTTGCGGCCCTGCCAGACGTAGTGAGAGTGGATCGGACCCTCGACCTCGGCGCAGACGGCGAGGTTTTGGGCGATGCTGGCGTCGGCGAGCCGCTCGGCCTCGGCGGGCGTGGAAACGGTGGTCCAAGCTATGAACATGCGCGGCAGAAAAGCGGTCGCGGAGGCGGGCGCGAGGCGAAATCCGGCCGCAAAATGGCCCTTGACCGAGGGCGGGCCGGGTTTTGTCCTCACCGGTTCTCAATCTCTCCGTCCTCCACTCGAAACCATGCGCGACGATTATCTCAAGGAAGCCAAGGCCGTCATCAAGGATCCCAACGTGCTCATCAACGTGGTGTCCCGCCGCGTGAAACAGCTCAAGCGCGGCAGCCGTCCGCTGGTCGAGTCGCTCGAAAAGCTCTCGCTCGAAGACGTCGCCTTGCGCGAGGTCATCGAGGGCAAGATCACCTTCGAGCTCGCCTGAGGCCACCCGGGGCCGCCGGCCGGCCCGCGACGAATTTTCGCGCCGTCACCTGTTCGCGGGTGGCGGCGTTTGTTTTTCCTCTTTCCTTTCACCCACGACCCACATCCGCCATGTCCGCCGCCAAAGCCAACAAGAAGGACGGCAAGCGCTTCACCGAGATCCGCAACAGCAAGGCGTTGCGCGACTACTCGATCGAGGAACGTTTTGAGGCGGGCCTCAAGCTGCAAGGCACCGAGGTGAAGGCGATCCGCGCCGGCCGCGCGCAGATCAACGACGCCTTCGGCCGCTTCGACAAGGGCGACCTCTGGCTGATGAACGCGCACATCGACGAATACGCGTTCGGCAGTTTCAACAACCACGA
>CAMLNJ010000396.1 GCA_946481225.1 uncultured Verrucomicrobiota bacterium
CCGAGGCGGATGAAGACGTCGCCGAAGGCCTGGTAGGCGCCGGTGTCCTTCTCGTGTCCGGTCCAGAGGGTGTTGTGGTTGAACTGCAGGCGTTCGACGTCGGTGAGGCCGAAGAGCATCGCGCCGAGCGAGCCGCCGCCGAGCGGGAGGGCCTCGGTCATCCAGGAGAATGCGGGTTGCTCATACCAGAGGATGGAGCTGGCGGGATCGGCGGCGCGCGGGGCGGGGGCGGCGGCGTTCACGGGGGCGGCGGGGTTCGCGTGGGAGGTGGGCCGGCGCGGAGCCGCTTCGGCGGTGGAGGCGGCGGCGAGGCCGAGGGAGGCGGCGAGGAGAGAGAAGGTGGATTTCAAAGAGGGGCTTCGCATCGTAATGAAAGTGAGGAGGGTGAGGGGGACCGCAGGAACCGAGCGACGGGAAATTGCTTCGCCCGCCCGTCCGGCCAATGGTTGGTTTTATTACCCAGTTAGCATGGCTGGGAGGCTGATTTTTGGACGTTAGGTGGACGCGCCCGTCCACCTTGGTTGCAAACATCTAAATCCAACAAGTCGGTGGTATTAGCATGGTGGGGCGGCGGGCGGGCCCGGACGCCGGCGGGGAGCGACAGTCAGGAATGCCTGTCTTGCCACAGGCTTAGTCGACGTCGCTGCGGAAGGGGGAGGCGGGGAGGCCGGCGCGGTTGAAGAGGTTGCCGGAGGCGACGTTTGCCCAGCCGTAGCGGACGCGGGCGGGTTTCGGCACGTCCGGGGAGGAGACCTCGACGGTGTCGCCGACGATGCGGGCTTCGGCGGGGTGGAAGGCGCCGCTCGCTCCGGCCACGGTGAAGCCGGCGAGGGTAATCGGGTTCGCGGGCGCAGGGACGCGCCCGTCCACCGGATTGCCGGCGACGAGGCCGCCGCCGAGGTGGGTGAAGCGGAGCACGGCGCGGTCCTCTTTGATATCGAGGCCGGAGAAGACGGGACCGGAGTAGTCGATGGCTTCGCCGTAGGCGAGGGCGCGGGCGGCGAGGGCGAGGCGGGCGCCGACGGGGGCCTTGTCGGCGGGGTGGATGTCCTCGGCGTCACCGCAGTCCATCGTGACGACCATGGCGGTGCGGGGTGTGTTTTGCCAGGCGATGAGCTGGGCTTCGCGAATCTCGGGCCACATGTCTTTGTAGGGCGCGATTTGCACGAAGAGGAAGGGGAGGGCGTCGTCGCCCCAGTGCTTGCGCCAGTCGGTTATCAGGGCCGGCAGAAGGGTGCGGTATTGGCGGGAGTTCCAAACATTGGCCTCGCCCTGGTAGAACGCGAAGCCGCGCAGGGCGTAGGGGACGAGGGGCGCGACCATGCCGTTGTAGAGGACGGTCGGAGTGCCGGGGCCTCGGCCCTGCTCCTGGGGTGGCTGTCCCATCTGGCGAAGCTCGGTGGAGTAGCGGACCTGCCAGGGGCCGCGCAGGGAGACGGGGGAGAAGGAGCCGTCGAGGGCGCGGGCCTCGAGCGGGAGGTTGTTGTTCCAGAAGCCGCCGTTGTTGCCGGCGTCGAGCGCGCGGATGGCGATGAGGTTGCCTTCTTTTTTAAGAACGGAGCCGGGCACGCGGTAGACGCGCGGGGTGTCCCATCCGTCGGCGCGTCCGATCTCGGCGCCGTTGATCCAGGTGGTGTCGGAGTCGTCGATCGCGCTCAGGCGGAGCTCGATGTCCTCGCCGCGCCACGAGGCGGGCAGGTCGATGCTGCGGCGCAGCCAGACGACGCCGTCGAAGCCGGATTTCCAGGTCGCAGGCAGCTCGACGGTGTTCCAGTCGGTGGTTTCGAGCGCGGGGTCGGCCCAGGAAACCGGAGAGTTGGTGCCGGGGTCGTGTTGGAAATACCAGTCGTCGAACCGGGCGCGAAGGGCGGCGCGGGCTTTCTCCGGGTGGGCGACGGCGTCGGCGAGTTCTTTGACCTGGGGTTGAAAATCGGAGAACGCGTCCAAGCCCGACGCGCTGGTCCATGCTTGCGCGGGTGTGCCGCCCCAGGAGCTGTGGATGATGCCGACGGGCACGCCGAGTTTCTGGTGCAGATCGCGGGCGAAGAAGAAGCCGACGGCGGTGAAGTCGAGGGCGGTCTCGGGCGAGCATACGGTCCAGCGCATGGTGGCCGTGTTTTGGGGCGAGGGCGCGGTCTGCTGGTTGACGTAGAGCTGGCGGATGAGCGGGTAGCGCGCGGCGGCGGCGGCGGCTTCGGCGCCGATGATCGGTTTCTGGCCCCAGCGGGGACCGAGCTGACGTTCCATGTTGGACTGGCCTCCGCAGAGCCAGACCTCGCCGACGAGGACGTCCTCGACGCGGACGGTCTCGTTTGCGCCGGGGCTTGTCACCATCAGGGCGCGCGGCGCTTCGCTGGCCGGCAGCGGGTCGAGGTCCACCCGCCAGCGGCCGTCGGCGTCGGCGACGGCGATTTTCACCTGGCCGGCGAAGGCGACGAAGACGCGGTCGCCGGGGGCGGAGGTGCCCCAGACGGGCGCGGGGCGTTCCCGCTGCAAGACCATGTGGTCGGCAAAGGGGCTCCCGAGCTGCAACGCCGCGTGGGCGGGGAGCGCGAGGAGCAATGACGAGAGCGCCGGAAGCCGGGCGAGCAATGAGCGGACGGTTTGCATGGGGGGAAGAAAAGGGTGAGGGGGGGGGCGCGGAGCGGGCAGGGCGAGCGCGGCGGCGGGGCGAGTGTTCGCGTGGAGGTCAGTTTTGCGCCGAAGACGTCGCGGCCGGCGGTTCGCCCAAGAAGAAATCGACGGAGCCGGTGTAGCGGCCGGCGGCGAGGTTGGGCAGGCCTTGGGGGCCGAGGGAGGCGGCGTCGCCGAACTTGTGGCCGATGGCGTTGAGGCCGTGGAGAAGGGAGAGGTCGCCGGGCGGCGGGGCGACGTTGAGGCCGGGGCGCGTCGGGTGGGATTCGGGCCAGGTGAGCACGCGAAGGAACAGATCGGGCGTGTCGGTAACGAGGAGAACGGGCGGGCCGGCGTTTTCCAGCGAGGCCCAGCGGAGGCCGGCGTGGTAGCCGCGAAACTCGGGATAGTCCCACTGCTGGCCGGTGTTGGTGTTGTTGGCGGTTTTCCGATGCACGCCGAGGGCGGGGCCGGCGAGGCGGTTTTTCCAGACGCGTTCCGGGCCGCGGCCAAGCCAGCGGAAGGCGCGAAGCTGATCTTCGGGATAGTCGAAGGTGACGCCGAGCCAGGGCTGCTCGCCATGGAGGGTGTAGTGGTAGTCGAGGCGCAGCCAGCCGTCGGGGCGGACGCGCCAGCGGAAGGCGTCGGGGGCGTCGGGGGCGGGGTTGAGCGCGACGACGTAGTCGCGGCCTTCGAGGCCGTGGGCGACGCGGTCGACTTTCCAGGCGCCGACGACGGGGCGGGGGCCGTTGGCGAGGGGCGTGGCGATGCCGTCGACGGTGGCGTCAAGGAGTCGGGCGTTGGTGAGGTCGAAGCGGAAGGAGCGGCCGGCGGCGCGGACGACGAGGGTGTCTCCGGTGACTTCGGCGGAGGGCGGGGAGAGTTCCGCCGGGGCGGAGCGGACGATGCGCTCGCGGATGGCGGCCTCGTCGCGGAGCGGCCAGGTCCAGGTCTGGATTTCGCGACCGTGCGGATCGGCGAGGGAGAGGCGTAGTGCGTCGTGCCGGTGCCAGCCGGCGGGCAGGTCGAGCGGGAGCGGGCCGGAGGCGCCGGGGGCGATGGCCGGGCCAGGAAGGGGGCCGGACTCGGCGACGGAGATCCAGCCGTCGGAGGGCGTGGCGTTGATCGCGGCGGCGGGGTCGGGAAAGCGGCTGAGCGACCAGCGGAGCGTGCAGCGGGAGAGGTCGGTGAAGTCGAACTGGTTTTCGACGCGCAGGGTGGCGTCGCCTCGCGCGAGCGCGGAAGCGTCGACGCGGACGGGGCACCAGAGGGCGCGGAGGGTGGAGAAGCTGGCCTCTTTTTCGCGGTAGGGGCCGAGGATGCCGTCGGGGGCGGCGTCGCCTTTGGCGTCGAGGGCGCCGCCGAGGTCGTCGCGCACGAGGGCCTCGTCGATGAAGGCCCAGATGAGGAG
>CAMLNJ010000397.1 GCA_946481225.1 uncultured Verrucomicrobiota bacterium
CGCGCTGGTTCGCCGCGATCTTCGGCAGCGAATCCTTCCGCTTCGAGGTGACCGCAAGGATCTCGTTCAACACCGCTTCCGAAGGACCGGCCGCGCGTCCGGGCGCGCGTTTCACAAGCCGCCTCGCCGTCGCGTCGTCGAGCTGCCGCGCCAAGGCGAAGATCCCCTCGAGCGGCGCATGGCGCAAGAACGCCGTCAACTGCTCGGGGGGCAGCGAAGCGAACCGCATCGAATCCTGCTCGATGAACGCCTCCCACAACGCGTCGTCGCCGTCCTCCGCCACGACCTCGGGGTTGAGATTGATGCCGAGGCTCTGCCCGTAGGTCTGCGCCAGCTTGAGGCAGAAGCTATGGATCGTGCCGAAGAACGACCGCTCCAAATGATCAAGCGGGGCAAGATCCCGCCCGCCCGTCTCCTCGACGCGCCGCAGGAGCACCGCGCGGGCCCGCTGGCCGATCTGCGCCGCCGCCTTCTTCGTGAAGGTCACCACCGCCGTCTTGGCGAGTAGACGCGCCCCGTCCGGCGCCAGCGCCATCGCCGCCAGGCGCTCCGAGATCGCCGTGGTCTTGCCCGAACCCGCGTTCGCGCTCACCGCGAAGTTGCGATGCCACTCGTCGCGGAAACGGTCGCGCGGCGCCTGGTCGGCCAGGGGAGGTCTCGCGTTCGCGTCAGCCACGGCCGGCCCCCTCTCCTTCCTCGCCACCGAAGGTCGCGGCGAACTTCTCCGCCAGCACCGCCGCCGGGATCGGCGCGCAGGCCAGCGGCCAGTCGTATCCGTAGGGAGGATACTCTCCGCGGTCGGGCGTGAGCGCGCCGTAGCGGCCCGTCTCGACGAAGCCCGCCATCCGCCCGAGCCGCGTCAGCGCCAGGTCCAGATCCTCCATCGCGAGCGCGGACGTGCCGCCGGGCTCGATCTTCACCATCCACACGCGCCCGCGCCCCGCCCCGAGCGAGCGCAGCGCGGCCAGATACAGCGCCAGCTGCAGCGACTTGCCGTCCCGCGCCATGCGCCCGGCGTTCAGCTTCGCGTCGCCCCCGGTCTTGAAATCCAGCACCTCCACCGCCGCGTCGCGCCAACCCGGCCGGTCGCTCAACACGAGGTCCATGCGCCCGCGCACGTGGATGCGCCCGCCGCCGCAGGCCACCGCCGCCTCCGCCGGCAAACTCCGCTCCGCCGCCACGAAGACCCGCGCCGACTCCATCCCGGCCGCGATCTCGAAAGCCTGCCCGAGCAGCGTCTCGCAAACATGCGTCAACTCCGCGTGGAACGAATCCCAGTAGCGGTCGTCCGGCCACGCCCCTCGTTTCTCGGCCAGCGCCGCCGCCAATCGCCACGCCGCCTCGTCGCGTCCGGGAAGCGGGGCGAAGTGCGCCGCGTCGGCGCCCTCGCCCGCCAGCGCGCGCGCGAGCAAGGCGTGCGCGATCTGCCCCAGCGCCCTCGCCCGGGCGCGCACCAGCGGCTCCCACGGCACGCGCGCCACGCCGAGCACGCTCTCGAACCACAACACCGCCGGATCCTGCACGCCCGCCTCGATACGGCGCGCGGACCAGTCCTTCGGCGTGATCGCGGCCGGATCGCCGCAGAAAAACCACTCGTCGAAGGGCCGCGCCGGATCGCGCCGCCCGTCCCAGATCGCCCTCCACTCCGCGTCTCCCGGCGCCGCCGCGGGCGACGTCGCGACATGCCGGGCCTTGCGCGCGAAAGCCTCCTCCAGGCCGCCCGCCGCGGCCGCCTCGCCGCTCGCCCAAAGCACGCGCTCCACCCAGCTGTTGGGCGCCAGAGGCAGCTCGGGGTTCTCCTCGTCGAAAAGCGCCGCGGTGAAGATCACCTCGCGCCGCGTGTCGCGGGCGAGCTGGGCGTAGCCGGCCTTTTCCAGCGCCGCCTTCTGCTCGCTCGTGAACACGCCGAGCGAGAAACGCCCGCGCCGGTTCAGTTGCTCGCGCTGCTCGTCGGTCAGCCAGGGGCTCGGCTCGCCGCGTTCGGGCCATACGCCCGCGTTGGCCTCGACGAGAAACAGATGCGACCACGCCAGGCCTTCCGCGCGGCGGCGCGTCGTGAGCGTGACCCGCGCGAAGGTCCCCTTGCCCGGCGCCCCCGAGGGCGCGCTTTTCGCGGGGATAAACTCGTCCAACGCCGCGAGCACGACGCGCGAGGGATAGGGCTCGTCGCCGCATTTGTCCGCGAACGCCTGCAACGCGCCCAGCCCCTCCGGCTCGGCCACGCCCAGCGCCGCGCAGACTTTCGCGAAGCGCCCGAGCGCGTCGCGAAGCGTCAGCTCCTCCGGCCAGGCCGGCAACAGTTTGCCCGCGACCTCCGCCAGCGCCGGCTCTCGTTCGCGCCATAGCTCCACATGCGCGACGAGCGCGTGCGTGTGCGTCTCGTCGAAGGATCGCTCGCAGGCGCGGCGCACGCGGCCGAGGGTGAGGTTGACGCGCTCGTTGTCGCCGGCGCCGAGCGCGCGCAAGATAGGCCAGAGCTCGAGCAGGTCGTCCACCCGCGCGCCGCCGGCGTAAAAGGCGATCAACGCCCGCTGCGCCTGCACGTCCGCCGCCGGCATGGCCGCGCCCTCGATCATGTCGGCGAAGGGGACGCCGCGAGCGGCCAGCAGCGACGCGAGCCGCAGATGCGCCGCGTCGGCCCGCGGAAAAACCACCCCGATGTTCTCCGCGCCGGCCGCCAGACGCGCGCAGATCGCGTCCGCCAGCAGGCTCATCTCGTCGCCGCGCGTGCGGCCCACGAGCACGGTCGCGCGGCGCGTCGCCTCGGGCGCGGGCTCGCGCGTCCAGAGCGCGCCGACCTCGGCGCAGGTCGCTCCGGGCCCGGCGCCCGCGGCGGCGTCGCACGTATCCAGCGGATTCGCCGCGACGCCCAGCACGGCCTGCCAAAGCTCGACCCACTTCTCGTCCGCATCGGCCCGTCCGCGGAAACCCGGCTCGGGCAGCACGACCGTCACGTCGGCCATGCGACGCGCGAAGGCGACCACGTTGAAAAACTCGCCCCAGGTCTCCGCGCCGAGACCGCACACGAGCAGCCTCCCCGGGATGCGCCGCGCATCGGCGGGAAGCTTCGCGAGGCCGGCCTCCTCCGCCTCCACCGGAGCGAAGGCCGCGCCGTGCCCCGCCACCCAGCGCGCGAGATCCGTGAACACCTCGCGCAGCGACTCGACCGGGAATTCCGCGGCGCGAAAGCCGCCCTTCAACAGCGCGTCGAAGTCGTCCAACGCGCGCTCGGGGTCGCTTTGCAGGCTTTGCCAAAATCCCCGGCGCGGATCGCCCGGCTCCAGCCGCGCCAGCCGACGCGCGATCAGCGTGCGCAGCCCCAGGAGCAAAAGCTCGCGGCCCAGCACCGGGCGAGGATCCGTCGCGAGGGCGCGCCATTTTTGGCGGGCCAGGCCGGGCGCGAGAAACTCCACGCCGAGCAGGGGCAGGTTTTCCGTCAGGCAACGCTGCTTCCAGCCATGCGCCTGGCCGCGCGTCGGGACGACCACGTAACCGCGCCGGAGTCTTCCCCGCCCGGCCTCCAGCCATGGTCGCGCCACCTGCGTCCACGTCTCCTCCGCGCCGGGGCTGAGAAAAAGCTGGACGGGAGACTCGCGCATCAGGCCTCACCTCAAGGGGGTCCGCGCCGAGGCTCAAGCGCGCGCGACGCGACGCCGAAAAAAACAAAAAGACCCCGCGCCGCCGGGATGGCGGACGCGGGGTGTGAAAGACGAGACAGGCGCCGGAAACCTCGGCGCGGGCCGGACTGCGACCTTACTTGCCGAACACAACCTTGGCCGTGCGGGCCTTGGCGCGGGAGGCGGCGTTCTTGTGGACGACGCCGGACTTGGTGGCCTTGTCCATCGCGGAAGCGTAGGCGCTGGCGGCGGCCTTGGCGGCATCCTTGTCCTCGCCCTTGGCGGCGGTGAGGAACTTCTTGTGGAGAGTCTTCAGCTTGGTCTTGGTCGCCTTGTTACGGGCGGTGAGACGGGTGGTCTTGCGGGCGGCCTTGATGGCGGATTTGGTGTTGGCCATGG
>CAMLNJ010000398.1 GCA_946481225.1 uncultured Verrucomicrobiota bacterium
AGGAGGGCGCAGCCGGTCTGGCGGCAGGCCATGACGTCCTGGTGGTCGCCGAAGATGGAGAGGCCCTGGGCGGCGAGGGCGCGGGCGGTGACGTGGAGGGCGAAGGGGAGGAGTTCGCCGGCGATCTTGTAGAGGTTGGGCACCATCAAGAGGAGGCCCTGGGAGGCGGTGAAGGTGGTGGTGAGCGCGCCGCCGAGGAGGCCGCCGTGGACGGAGCCGGCGACGCCGCCTTCGGACTGGAGCTGAACGACTTTCGGGACCTCGCCCCAGATGTTGGTCTTGCCGGCGGAGGACCATTCGTCGCAGGACTCGGCCATCGGGGAGGACGGCGTGATGGGGTAGATGGCGATGAACTCGCTCAGCCGGTGGGCGACGGAGGCGACGGCCTCGTTGGCGTCGCAGGTCACGTATTCGGGGTTGGCGCGGGCGGTGAGCTTGGCGGCGTCGGCGGCGAGCGGAGCGGAAGGGGCGGCGGTGGGCATGGTCGTGGGTGCCGTCCGACAGGCCGGAAAGGTCGACGAAAGGCACCGCGCACAGTGCCAAAATATGCGCGGGAGGGCTGCGCGCCGGTTGGCGGGGGGGGCGCGGAAATTGCGCGTCGGGAGAATCCTTATCGATGTCCGACGACCAATTCGTCGGCGAGGGCGGAGGCGTCGTAAACGTGGCGCAACGCTTCGAGGATGCCGGCGGCATGCACGCTGATCGCGCGCGATTGCACGTCGGTGTAGCCGAAATCCGCGGAGAGAGACTGGATGTTGCCGTCGAAGATGATTCCGACGAACTCGGCCGCGCGGTTCACCACCGGACTGCCGGAGTTTCCGCCGATGATGTCGTTGGTGCTGACGAAGTTCATCGGGACGGTCGGATCAAGACGGGGCTTTCGTTCGATCCAGCGCGGGGGGAGGTCGAAGGGCGGCAGGTTGGCCTGCTCGGCGCTGCGGCGGTAGAGGCCGGCGAAATCGGTCATCGGGGCGACGGGGGCGCCGTTTTCCTCATAGCCTTTGACCGTGCCGTAGCTGAGACGGAGCGTGAAGGTGGCGTCGGGGTAGTTGCCGGCGCCGTCGAGCGCGAAGCGGGCGCGGGACAAGACGGACTGGGCCTGTTGTTTCACCTCGTCCTGCGTCTCCATCACGGTGCGCAGCGCGCGTGCCTCGGGGTCGATGACGCGGGCGAGTTCGACGAGGGGATCTTGCGCCGCGGCGACGGCGGCGGCTCCGCCTTCGTAGAGTTTTCGGCGGAAGGCGAGGTCGCGGACTTGGGTGCCGTTGATCAACTCGGCGGCGCGTGCGCGGGGCGATTTTCCGGCGAGGACGCGTTGGGCGAGCGGATCGGCATAACCGAGTTTTTCGACGAGAAGACCAAGCGAGTCGCCAAGGGTGAGAATCTCGTAGTCGGGGTAGATCGGCTTGTCGGAGAACAGCGCGAGTTCGAACGAATCGCGTTTGGCGTCGGAGTATTCGGCGAGGCGCCGGCCATTGGGCTTGGGGCGTTCGTCACCGGCGCGGAGAAGGGCGCGGGCGATGGCGAAGGACTGGCTGTTAAAACCGGCGGGGGTGCTGGTGAATCGTTGGGAATATCCCTCAAGGAGGCGATGGTGCAGCAGGTGGGTCGAGATGACTTGGGCGGCTTCGTCGATACGCTGAAAAGCGGCCAGCGCCTCGGCCGAGCCGGGACGGGCGGCGAGTTTTTGTTTGAACGCGTTTTCGGCGGCGAGCTTCGGCCCCATGAAGGCGGGGTCTTGCAGGGCGGCGAGCGCGCCGTCGCGCACCTTGCGGCGGTTCTGGACGCCGAAGAGATCCGCGCGGGCGCGCCGGGCGTTTTCCGGGCTGCGGCCGCTCCAGGAGGCGAGGAGCACTTCACGGCGTTTGAGCATCGCGAGGGTAAAGGGGAGCTCGTCGTCGCGAAGACCGGCGAGCTCGCGAGTGGTGAGCAGGCGGCTGGTGTTGCCCGGGTGGCCGGAGACGAAGACCAGTTCGCCGTCGCGGGCGCCTTGGGCGGACCAGCGAAGATAATGGGCGGGTCGCACGGGGCGGTCGTTTTCGTAAACGCGGAACAGGCAGATATCGAGGTCGTAGCGCGGGAACTCGAAGTTGTCGGGATCGCCGCCGAAGAAGGCGGCCTGGGCCTCGGGGGCGAAGACGAGGCGGATGTCGGTGTAGCGTTTGAAGCGGTAGAGGTGGTAGGCGCCGCCTTGGTAAAGGGTGACGACATCGCTGCGCAGGCCGGTTTTTTCCAAGGACTCTTTCTCGATCTCGGCCATGACTTCACGGCGGGCGAGCGCGGCGGCGTCGCTGGTGGCGGTGGCGGGGACGGCGGCGTTTACCCGGGCGGTGACGTCTTCGATCGACTGAAGAACGTTGAGTTCAAGATCGTGGCATTTGATGGCGTCGGCATCGGTGCGCGCATGGAAGCCGTCACGCAGGTAATTGTGTTCCGCGGTGCCCATTTTTTGGAGGGAATCGGCGCCGACGTGGTGGTTGGTGATGACGAGCCCGTCTTCGCTGACGAACGAGCCCGAGCCACCGCTGCTGAATCGCACGGAGGACTGCATGAGGTGATCCAGCCAGGCGTCGGTTAACTCAAAGTCATAGCGGGCCCGGATCGCGTCGCGCGGAGGCGCGGAGAAGAGCCACATGCCCTCCTCGGCGTGGGCGGCTGTGTTGAAGGCGAACGAGAACAGAGCAGTCGCGAGAGACCGGAAATGCATCGCCGTCAGATGGAGGCCCCGAAGCGAGCGTGGCAAATGAAGCTTTTGCCGGGAGGGGATGAGCGTCGTGAGCACCGACGCGCAAATAAATCGGCGTTCCCATTTTCGCGGGGAGAGAGCCGCCATTTGGCTTGTGGAGGCGCGGTGACGAAGACGAAAAGTCCGTATGCAAGCGTCTGTCGCATACGGGACGGGAACGGCAATTCAACTGGGCGGGCTGTTGGTGTCGGCGCATTTGCTGGTGGACCGCGAGGGATTGACGCTGATCGATACCGGGCTGTGGGGCGTGGCGGGGGAGCTGCGGAAGGCGATGGCGGAGTTGGGGCGGAAGCCGGAGGAACTGCGAAATATTCTGCTCACGCATGGGCATCTCGATCACGTAGGCGGAGCGGCGGAGATCCAGGCCTGGTCGGGGGCGCGCGTGTGGGTGCATGCGGCGGATCGCGAGCACGTGGCGCAGCGGGTGAAGTATGCGGGCGCGGCGCGCGGGTGCGGCTGGTTGGAAGCCGCGGGCAGGATGACGCTGAAGCTGGGCGCGTGGAGCAGGGGGCGGTGGAGCGCCGCGGCGGGGTTTCGCGCGCCGGAGATCGGCGGGGAGTTGCGGGACGGCGAGGTGCTGCCGTTTTGGGGCGGGCTGCGCGTGTGGCATCTGCCGGGGCACACGCCGGGGCATTGCGTGCTGGTGGCGGAGCGGGCGGAGACGCGCGGGCTGGTGTTTTGCGGCGATCTTTTCGCGAGCTACGCGTGGTCGGCGCATGCGCCGCCGCGGTTTTTGAGCAGGGATACGGCGCAGGCGAACGAGAGTTTGCTACGGCTGGCGGCGACGCGGCCGGAATCGGTATTGCCGAGCCACTACGACCGGATGGAGCCGGCGCTTCATGCGCGGAGGCTGCAATATCTAGTCGAGGAATAAATCGTTAACGCGGTGATAACCACCGGCGTGATCATCGCGGAAATGATGGCTGATTTCGCTGGTTTTAATGAGCTTGCGGAAGGTGCGAATGGCGGGGAGTAGCTTGGCGACCACTCCTCCGCCGTGCTGAAGATCGTTCTCATTTCTCCCAAGGGGCCGCTCTACCGGCATCGGAGCGGCATTTGGAAAAAATCGCTGCGTTATCAGCCGCTTACGCTGACCACGCTGGCGGCGCTCATCCCTCCGGATCTGCCGCACTCGGTGAAATTGATCGACGAGGGGGTGGCGGACGTGCCGCTGGATTTGGAGGCTGATATCGTCGGCCTCACGGTGATCACGGGCACGGCAAAACGGGCGTATCTTTTGGCTGATCATTTCCGGGCCCGGGGGATCAC
>CAMLNJ010000399.1 GCA_946481225.1 uncultured Verrucomicrobiota bacterium
CTCTACGCCAACCAAAGCGGCCTCTACGACGACATCCTCGAATACCTGAAGATCGCGAAACCATAAAACCGGGCGTGAATTCGGAATCTTAACGCGAAGACGCAAAAGCGCGAAGAGCGAAGAGAAGGCTCCGAACCACGATCAGGGCACCTCCTCCTCTTCAAAATCTCCCGACGCTTTCGCGCCCGCCCCCGCCGATTCCGCCATCCACGTCCGCCCGCGCCACCCGCGATTCAACTCCGGAGTTCATCTCCGCGCCTTCTCGTCTCCGCGTTAAAAATCCGCCGACGCCATTCCCTCGACCGCATGAGCCAACACCTGTCCCGCGCCGAAATCCTCCTCGCCCAGTCGCGTCCCGCCGACGCCGAGCGCGAGGCGCGGATGGCCCTCGGGCAAAATCCGGGCGATCCCCTCGCGCTCACCCTGCTCGCCCGCGCCCTCGCCGGCCAGAACCGCGAAAAAGACGCCCTCGATCCCGCCCGCGCCGCCATCGCCGCCGCGCCCGATTCCGCCTACGCCCATCACGTCCTCGCCCACGTCCTCCTGCGGCTCGACCTCCCCAAGGAGGCGCTCGCCTCCTCCGAGGCCGCCCTGCGCCTCGCACCCGACGACGGCGATCTCCTCGCCCAGCGCGCCGGCATCCGCCTCGCGCTCCGCGACTGGCGCGCCGCCCTCGAGGACAGCGAGGCCGCCCTCCGTATCAACGCCGAGGATACCTTCGCCCAAAACCTCCGCGCCACCGCGCTCCAGCAACTCGGCCGCGCCGACGAGGCCGCGGATGCCGGCGCGCGCACCCTCGCGCGAGCGCCCGAGGACGCCTTCAGCCACTCCACCCAGGGTTGGTCGCAACTCCACCGCGGCGACCCGCGCCGCGCCCAGGAGCACTTCCGCGAGGCGCTCCGCCTTCGCCCCGATTTCGAGCCCGCCCGCCACGGCATGTTGGAGGCGCTCAAGGCCCGCAATCCCGTCTACCGCGGCATGCTCGCCTACTTCCTCTGGATGGGACGCCAGAGCGGCCGCCTCCAGTGGGCGTTTATCATCGGCACCTATTTCACGCTCAAGATCGGCCGCACCCTCGCCAAGACCGACCCCGCCTTGGGCCTGATCCTGTGGCCGCTCCTGGTGCTCTTCTACGCCTTCATCTACCTCACGTGGACAGCGGTGCCGATGTTCAATCTCCTGCTCCGCCTCGACCGCTTCGGACGTCTCGTGCTCTCCGCCTCCGAGCGACGCAACACCCGCTACTACGGCGCCTCTCTCTTGCTCATCCTCGCAGCCGCGATCTGGTGGGCCGTCGACCGGTCCGCCGCCGCCCTCAACTCGGTGATCATGGCCGCCATGCTTTCGGTCTGCGTCGCAGCCACCGTTACCCGCGAGAAACCTCGCAGCCGCCTCATCCTCGGCGGCGCCACCGCCGCGCTCGGATTGTGCGGCGCGGGCTACCTTGCGTTTGCGCTGCGAGGAATGGACGGCGGCCTCGCCTTCCTCGGCCTGTTCTTCGTCGGCTTCCTCGGCTTCCAGTTCTCCGCCAACCTCGTCAAAGGCTGAGCAAGGACGCCGGCCGCCTTCCACCGCCCGCGCCGGTTTACTTCAACGGCACCACGACAGGGGTGACTTCGGAGGGCGCGGCGCCCTTTTCCGCGGGCTCCACGACCGGCTCCTTCGCGGAAACATCCGACTTCACGTCGCGCGCGATGCGACGCACGTCGAAGAAACTCACGTAAAGCACCATCGATAGCAACGCCGCCACGAAGACCGATTGCGCGGCGTGGATGAACCCTTGGGGCAGCGCCCGACCGCGGATTCTTCCGATCGTCGCGAAGAGCATATGCCCTCCATCAAGCACGGGCAGCGGCAGCAGGTTGAAGATCGCGAGGTTCACGTTCACCACGATGGTAAACCAGAGCACGTAACGGATGCCTTCCTGGGCCGTGATGTGAAACACGCGCGCGATGCCGATGGGGCCGCTCAGCTTGGAGATGCCGACATCGCTGTTGCGGTTGAGCAGGCTGCCGAGCGTGCGGAAGGTCATGCGGACGTTGTCGGAGATCTGCTTAAGCGGGGTCGGATGGATCATCACCGTCTCGGGGTCGAAGCCGATGCCGAGATCCGCCGGTTCCTTCGCGTCCGGCCGGGCGGGAACGGCGAGCGTCGCCTTTTGCCCGGCGCGCTCCACCACCAGCTCGCTCGGCCGCGCGGGATTCGCGCGGAGGCCCGCCACATAGGTTTGGACGCTGGTAAGGGGGACGCCGTCCAAGGCCGCGATCACGTCGCCTTTTTGCAGGCCGGTCTTCTCGCCAAGGGACCCGGGGTCGATTTCACCGACGATCAAACGCTCATAGTGCGATACACCTAGCATGCGCATGCGCTCGTCGCCCGCGAGGACGGGGCGGGCGGAGAGGATGAGGGTCTCCTCGCCGCGACGGATGGTGAGCGCGGCCTGCGGGCGCCCGTCGGCGGTGCGGCCCGAGCCGGTGAAAAGGATCTGCCGCATCTCGTCCCAGGTCGTCACCGGGATGCCGTCGATCGCGACGATCGTGTCGCCGGCGCGCAAGCCCGCCTCGGCGGCGGGGCTGGGCACCGTTCTCCCGTCGGGCAGCTCGATCTCGGGAAGAACGTGTCCGATTCTCGCGCGCTGCATGTCGGCGCTGGCCGGGATGCCGGCCTGCCAGAGGATCGTGGCGAGCGAGATGGCGAAGAGCACGTTCATGAACGCGCCCGCGCCGAAAACCAGCATGCGCGTCGTGTAGTTGGGCGAAGGCAGCGCGGCGATCTCGCCCGCCGGCTCGCCCTCGAGACCCCGCATATCGGCCAGTTGCGGCAAGGCGACGTAGCCGCCGAGCGGGAGCCAGGAGAGCCGGTATTCGACGCCGTCCTTGCCCGTCCACTTGAAGATCGCGGGGCCGAAACCGATCGAGAAACGGTCCACTTTCACGCCGCGCTTCTTCGCCACCCAGAAGTGGCCGAGCTCATGCACGAAAATCGAGCCGCCGAAAAAGACGGCGATCATCAGGACGGACCAGGCGCTGGAGGTGAGAAGCTGAAAGATGTCCATGGAAAGGGAAAACTACCGAGGCTTAGACCACGAATAGCACGGATAGGCACGGATAGCCGGAGGAATTTTCCTTGTCCGTGATAATCCGCGAAATCCGTGGTCAATGAATTTGCCGGCCGGCGACCGCCCTCGCCTCGGCGTCGATGGCGAGCACGGCGGTCAAGTCCGCGACAGACGCGGCGGCCAACGCGGCGAGCGTCGCCTCCGTCACGCGCGGGATGCCTAGGAAGGGCAGCTTGCCCGCCAGAAAGGCCGCGACGGCGACCTCGTTGGCGGCGTTGTAAACCGCCGGCGCCGCCCCGCCCCGCTCCATCGCCTCTCGGGCGAGGCGCAGCATCGGGAAACGGCCTTCGTCGGCCGGGCGAAATTCCAGGCTGAGCACGCGGTCGAGCGGCAGCGCCGCGTCCGTGCCTTTCGCGCCGCGCGCCGGGTGCAGCAACGCGTGCTGGATCGGAAAGGTCATCGAGGGCGGGCAGAGCTGGGCGAGCATCGCGCCGTCGGTGTATTCGACGAGGCAATGCACGATGCTCTGCGGATGGATGATCGCGGCGCACTGCGCGGGCCGCAGGTCGAAGAGCACCGAGGCCTCGATGAGCTCGAGGCCTTTGTTGGCGAGCGTGGCGCTGTCGACGGTGATCTTCGGGCCCATCGCCCAGTTGGGGTGTTTGAGCGCGTCGGCCACCGTGGCTTCGCCGAGGCGCTCGACCGGCCAGTCGCGGAAGGCTCCGCCCGAGGCGGTGAGGATCACGCGTCGGATCTCGTCGTGGCGGTGCCCCTGGAGGCACTGGAAAACGGCGTTGTGCTCGGAGTCGACGGGGAGGAGGCGCGCGCCGGATTTTTTCGCGGCGGCGAGCACGTGCGCGCCGGCGAGGACGAGGATCTCCTTCGAGGCGAGCGCGAGGTCCTTGCCCGCCGCGAGCGCGGCGAGCGCGGGGCGAAGGCCGGCGGTGCCGAC
>CAMLNJ010000400.1 GCA_946481225.1 uncultured Verrucomicrobiota bacterium
GGCGGCCTACCTCGCCCACCCCTTTCTCGGCGCGCGGCTGCGCGAATGCGTCGCGCAGCCTTCTTGATTTCGCTCCCCACTTTTCATGCGCACACGTCTCATCGCCTGTCTGGCCATTCCGCTTCTTCTGCTAGCCTCCGGCTGCGGCGTCACCGGCGGCACCAGTCCGCGAAAAATCGCGCTCAACCCAGCGCTGACCGGCGTCCCGCTCACCCGCTCCGTCCAAATCGGCGACGTGAGCGCCAGGCCCGACGCGGGAGTCAATCGCGCCATTGGCGCCTACAAGTTCGGCAAATTCGACGATTCGGATTTGGCGACCTTGCGCGAGAGCGTGCGGCGCAGCCTGCCGGCCGCCGCCCGGGCCGACGCCTCGGTGCATATCGTCGTTCAGCACTTCGGACTCACCTTCACCAACAATCGCGGCGCCGGCCTCGCGATCATCGACTGGTGCGCGGCGGAGCGCTCGAAGGTGCTCGCGAGCGAACGCTTCTACGCCGCCTATGACACCGGCGACAAAATCTTCGGCACGGAAACCATCGGAGCGGCGAAGAATCGCATCCTTCACGCCGCCGCCACGCGTATCGCCGAGCGCGCGCTCGCCTCGGCCAACGGCTTGCCACAACCGATTCCGCCCGCTCTGACCTTCGACGATCCCGCCGCCGCCAACGCGACGCTGCCCGCGCACATGACCGCCGCCGCCGGGCCCGGGTTAATCGCCGCCGCGGTGCAGCAAACCATGCTCGGCGGCCTGGCTGGCGCCACGAATCTCCTTCCGGACCCGCTGCCTCCGGCCATCGACTGGAACTTTCGGCTCAACAGCGCTGACACGCCATAGGGAAACCGTCTCACGCATGCCCGCGAAACGTCTTCTGCTGCTCGTCCCGATCCTCCTTGGCGGCTGCGTCTTGGTTTCCCCCGAAACGCGCTCCCAAGCCTACCTGGCCTCCCTGACGCATCGAGCCCGATGAAGCCGTCCGGCGCGACGAAGACCTCGGAGATTCCCTTTTGTTCGCCTGCTTCCTGCGCACGGGACACCCGGCCGCGGCGTCCGGACCGCCCGTGATATGAACCGGATTCCGCGATTATCCCGGCGGAGTATCGCGCAAGCTATTGGGTCAAGAGGTCGCGGCGGAATCCCCGACGTTCGTCCGGCGGGTGCGTGGAGCGGGTGACGCCGCGCGCTGGCGGCCAACAGCTTGGGCGAGACGCCCGTGATAATCCTGGAAATCGCAGTTGTAACCACGGATTCCACAGATGAGCACGGATAACAGAGATTTAGAACCGGATAGGACCTCACCCGCCGAGTGAACATAATCCACGTCTCGTCTATCCCGCATCTGTATTGATCCGTGCCAATCTGTGTAATCCGTGGTCGGTTTGAACTGCGATTTCTAAGATAATCGCTGACTCCGGAATAAAAAGAGACGAGGAGCCGAAGCCCCTCGTCCCGAGATTCCAACATTCGCCCGCCCGAGCGGCGGGATTCGTCTGCCCGCTCAGTAGCGACGATTGCCGCGCGCCTGGAACGCGCCCGCCTTGCGGTTCGGGCTGCTGTAGGTGCGCCCGCCGGCGCTCGTGCCGCCCATCGAGTCCTTGGGACGGGCCTCGTTGACGGTGAGCGCGCGGCCACCGAGATCGGCGCCGTTCATTTTCTCGGCCGCAAGCTTGCTCTGCTCCTCGGTCGCGAAAGTCACGAAGGCGAAACCACGCGGACGACCCGTCTCGCGGTCGGTCGCGATGTGGACATCGGTGACCTCGCCAAAGGCGGCGAAAGCGTCGCGGAGATCCGCTTCGCTGGTGTTGAAGGACATATTCCCAACGTAGAGTTTGGAGTTCATGGTAATGATTTTCGTAGGCTCCGTCTGCTGTCAGCCTGTTCCCGCGGGTCGGGTTTCGAATTCATCACGCAAGCCCCGAGAGGCTCGTTGAAAATCCACCAGCTACTGTCATCCAACGTTATTACGATGACGCAACCCTCGCCTCGGGCCCCATGAAGGCAAGGCGCAACCCGCTTTAGTTCCACGACGCACCCATAAGGCGGCGCCTCAGCCCCCTCCCTGAAATTCCTCGGCCGGAAAAATTCTGGCCTAGGAGCTGTCTGGGAAAGAAAGCCGGGCCATCGCTGACGCTCTACGGGTGAAGCGAAAAAGCGAGTCGGGCCGGCGTTGCCCCCGGCGGCACGACCCGCTGGCCCGCCTCCGTCGCCTTGGCCGAACTCGCTTTCTCGCTCACGCTGGCCCGACTTCTTTCCCAGACACACCCTGGGAAGAAAGAGAAAGGTCCGCGGTTCCCATCCGCGCGCCCGTCCGCGCAATCCGCGGTCAAAAACTCCGCGCCCTCAACACAAGTTCACCGGATCCACATCCAGAACCTGCACCATATCCTCCGGCCACTCGAAGGCCGCCCGCAGCCGCGCCACCTCCGCCACGATCTTCGTCACCGGCGCGTTGCAGAAATACCATAGCTGCCAGCGATACTCGTCCTGGATTTTCTCGATAGGCGCCGCCGCCGGTCCCATCAGCGTCACCTTCTCGCCCAGCGCCTCCTCGACCCGCTTTTTCCACGCCTCCGCGAAAAAGCGCAGCTTCTCCGGGTTCGGACCGCGAAACAGGTGGTGCAACAAATGCCGCGCCGGCGGATACCCGAAATCCTTGCGGACCTTCAGCTCCGTCTGCGCGAAACCCACGTAGTCCGCATGCCTCGAAAACTGGATCGCCCCCGCCTCGGGCGTGAAGGTCTGCACCACCACCTCGCCCGCCCGGTCGCCGCGTCCCGCCCGCCCCGCCACCTGCACGAGCAACTGAAAGGTCCGCTCGTTCGCGCGAAAATCCGGCACATGCATCGACAGGTCCGCGTCCACCAGCCCCACCAGCGTCACGTTGGGAAAATCCAGCCCCTTCGCGATCATCTGCGTGCCCACCAGTATATCGATCCGCCCCGCGCGGAAGGACGACAACACCTCGCGGAACCGGTTTTTCTTCTGCATCGTGTCC
This sequence comes from uncultured Verrucomicrobiota bacterium, assembly GCA_946481225.1. The sequence continues at coordinate 2,994 of CAMLNJ010000400.1, forward strand.
GTATCGATGCGTTCGATGCGCGCCTTCGGCAGCACCCGCCGCACCGCCTCCTCCACCCGCTGCGTGCCCGTGCCTCGCCACTTGATCTCCGGCGAGGCGCAGCTCGGGCAGCGCGCGGGCGCGTTGCGCTGATGCCCGCACAGGTGGCACCGCAGGGTCTCGTCCGTGCGGTGGTAGGTCATGCTCACGCTGCAATGCGGACACTCCTCCACATGCCCGCACTTCCGGCACTGCATCGCCGACGAGTAGCCGCGCCGGTTGATGAACAAGATGATCTGCTCCTTCTTCGCCAGACGCCCGAGCATCCCGTCCACCAGCCGCCGCGAAAGCGTCACCCCGCCCCCGCGCTGACGCATCGCCTCCACCCGCATGTCCACCACGTCGATGAAAGGCAGCTTCCGGTCGTCGATCCGCTGAGTGAGCGTCAACAGCCCATACTTCCCCGCGCTCGCGTTCGCCCAGGTCTCGAGCGAAGGCGTCGCCGAGCCGAGCAGGCAGAGCGCCCCGCACAACTTCGCCCGGTAGATCGCCGTGTCGCGCCCGTGATAGCGCGGCGTCTCGTCCTGCTTGTAGGCCGGCTCGTGCTCCTCATCGACCACGATCAGCCGGAGGTTTTGCACCGGCGCGAAGACCGCCGAGCGCGCCCCTACCACCACCCGCGCCTCGCCCGTCGCCAGCGCCAGCCAGCCGTCGAGCCGCTCGCCCTCGCTGAGCATGCTGTGCCACACCACCGCCTTGTGCCCCGGCGCGATCGCCTCCAGGCGCGAACGCAGCCGCGCCACCGTCTGCGGGGTCAGCGCCACCTCCGGCACGAGAAACGCCACGCCCCCGCCCGCCGCCAAGGCGTCCTGGATCGCGCGGAGATACACCTCGGTCTTGCCCGAGCCCGTCACCCCGAAGAGCAACTGCACGCCAAACTTTTCCTCCTTCAGGGCCGCCGCCAGCGTATCCACCGCGCCCTGCTGCTCCGCGTTGAGGATATGCGGCTGCGCCGCCACATGCTCGCCCGCCGC
>CAMLNJ010000401.1 GCA_946481225.1 uncultured Verrucomicrobiota bacterium
CGCGCTCGTCGCCGCGGCGCGACCGCGTCGATCCATCAACGCGGCGGCGAGCCGAGCCCCTCGGAAGTCTGGGTGACGGGATCGAGGGTGCCGTCGGGTTTGTAGCGGAGGTATTCGACGCACACCGAGCGGCGGCCGAGGGCGCCCTTGCGTCCGTCGAGGGTGAGGGTGGCGTTGTGATAGAAGAGATACGACCGCCCTTGGAACTCCACGATGCCGGGGTGGATGGTGTAGCTGTTTTGCGCGAAGCCGGTGAGGATGCCCTGATAGGTCCATGGGCCGTGGATGCGCGGGGCGGTGGCGTAGCAGATTTTCTCGGCGGTGCCTTGGTGGGCGAAGGCGGCGTAGGTGAGGTAGTAGGTGTCGCCGTGTTTGTGGAGCCAGGGGCCTTCGGTGTAGTTCGGCAGATCGATGCGGCGGATTTCGCCGTCGAGCTCGGTCATGTTGGGTTTCAGTTTGGCGAAGTAGAGGTAGGGATTGCCCCAGGCGAGGTAGGCGGAGCCGTCGTCGTCTACAAACACGGTCGGGTCGATGTCGTTCCACGGCTTGTCGCTGGGCGTGGTGGCGTCGGTGACGAGCGCCGAGCCGCGGGCGTCGACGAAGGGGCCGAGGGGATGGTCGGCGACGGCGACGCCGATGGCTTTTCCGGGGCTGGCGTCGTCGTGTTGCACGGTCGCGTAGAAGTAGAATTTGCCGTCGCGCTCCACGACCTGCGCCGCCCAGGCGTCGCGAACGGCCCACTTGAAGTCGGTGGGGCGCAGGATCACGCCGTGCGAGGTCCACTGCTTCATGTCCTTCGTGGAGTAGCAGCGCCAGCCGGTCATGTTGAACATTTCTCCGTCCTTGGCCTCGTCTTGCCCGACGTAGACGTAGAGCGTGTCGCCCACTACGAGCGGCGCGGGGTCGGCGGTGAAGGCGTCGCGGAAGATCGGGTTTCCGGAGTGCGTCGGAGTGGCGATGGTGTCGGCGGCGGGGATCGAGGCGGCCGGGCCGTCGCTGCGGAAGGGGACGGCGGGGAGCCCGGAGGCGTTGAAAAGCGTGGCGCGAGGGTTGGCCTGCCAGCCGTAGCGGACGTGGCGGGGGCGGGGAACGGCGGGACTGGAGACGAGGATGGTGTCGCCGTCGAGACGGGCCTCGGCCCACGTCCATTTCATGTCTTCCCCGGCGAGGGCGAACTCCTCGGGTTTGTCGCCGTGGACGACGAGGCCTCCTTCGGCGTGATCGAAGCGCAGACGCAGCGCGGAGCCGTCGGCGACGGGCTCGGCGGAGCGAAACACGGGGCCGGAGGCGACGACGTTCCGGCCGTAGTGGCCGGCGAGGGCCTGGAGGGCGAGGCGTTCGCCGACCTCGCGTTTGTCGCGCGGGTGGATGTCGTCGGCGTCGCCCTTGTCGATCGCCACGGCGAGGCCGCTGTTGGGAACGGTGCGGGCCACGAAGGCCTGGGCTTCGCGAAGCTCGGCCCAGGCGTCGTCTCCGGGCTGGTCGCGGCGGGCGGTGAAGGCCGCGAGTCCGACGATGTAGAACGGGAAGTCGCCCTGGCCGAAGGTGCGGCGCCAGTCGGCGATCATGGCGGGGAGAAGCCGGCGGTATTGGGCGGCGCGGCCGACGTTGGCCTCGCCTTGATACCAGATGGCGCCGGTGAGCGCGAGGGGGGCGAGAGGGGCGATCATGCCGTGGTGGAGGACGGAGGGCATGACCGGCCAGTTTTCGTAGCCGATGGGGAGCGGGTGGGGCGGACGGGCGTCGACGGCGAGGCGGGCGAGCCATTCGCCCTCGGCGAGGGGGATCCCGGCGCCGTCGCCGAGGACGAGTTTCAACTGGTCGGGCGGCGAGAGGAAGCCGCCGTCGGGGCGGGTCTTGAGCACGCGGACGACGAGGGTGTTGGCGCCGGGACGGAGGACGCCGTCGGGGATGGCGTAGTCGCGGGGATTGTCCACCCAGGAGCTGGCGCCGATCCAGCGTCCGTTGAGGTGGACTGTATCCATCCGTTCTATACGGCCGAGGAGAAGGCGGGCGGGGCCGTCGGGGAGGGGATCGGGGAGGACGAGCGTCTTTCGGAGGTAGACGACGGCGGGGGTCTCGGGAACGCCGAGGGCGGCGAAGGCTTCGGGGAGGGCGACGGTGCGCCAGCCCTGCTCGTCGATCCCGGGCTGGAACCAGGCGTAGTTCTTCTGGCCGGGGTCGAACTCGTCGTGCCAGTGGGCGATGTAGTTGCCGTAGGCGGGGGCGCCGCCGGCGTGCAGGCGCGCGAGTTCGTCGAGCCGGCGGTCGAAATCTTGGAGCGGGCGGAGGGCGTCGGGGCTGGCCCAAGACTCGGCCGGGGTGCCGCCGACGCAGCTTTGGACGAGGCCGACGGGGACGCCGAGCTCGGCCTGAAGCCGGCGTCCGAAGTGGTAGGCCACCGCCGAGAAACCGCCCCAGCCGCCGGAGGCGAGATTGGCGGGGGTGCAGACCTGCCAGGCCCCGGCGGGGACGGGGGCCGGCGCGTAGGCGATGGTTTTTTCCACCCGAAAAAGGCGGAGACGAGGCAAGTCGGCGGCGGCGATCACGGCTGCGGCGTCGCGGGTCTGCGCGATGCCCATTTCCATATTGGACTGGCCGCCGCAGAGCCAGACGTCGCCGACGAGGATGTCGCGGAAGACGATGTCTCGGGCGTCGCCGGGGCCGTCGACTTCGATGACATAGGGTCCGCCGGGAGGGGGTGGCGCGATGGCGACGGACCAGCGGCCATCGTCGTCGGCAACAGCGCGGGCGGTGTGGTCGGCGAGTGTGACGCGGATCTCGTCGCCGGGGCGGGCCCAGCCCCAGAGGGTGTTGGGCTTGCCGCGTTGCAGGACCATGTGTTCGCCGAAGACCGGGCTGAGGAGCGGGAGCGCGGGTTCGGCGGCGTAGGCGGCGGGAGTGAGCAGGGGAAGAAGCGCGAGCGCCACGAGGGCTTTGACCATGGATTTCACGGATTAAGGCGGATGGGATGGAGGCGATGATCGACGGCGGGGATGCGTTCGATCAACGGGTGTGTCTGGAGCTTTCGGGAGGTCTTTGGCGACGCGGGCGGGATGTCTGAGTTGGCGAAGAGCAGATGCACACCGAGACGCTTGTCATTCGCGAATGAGAAGAGAAAGCCGTCCCGGTTGGCACCGGGGCGGCTCTCGGCTAGATTTGTGCAGTAGATCGGGTCGCATCGAGGTGATTTGGCGACGCCTTTATATCCGGAGGATGGTTCGCCTGAATCGGGACTTGGGAGAAGCGCGGCTCAACCCTTCGTCATGCGAATACGATAGCCGGCGCTGGCGTCGGTGCCGGAGAACGTCACCGAAACCTGTCCGGACGAGACGGCTTTGGTCTGCGTGGACATCGTGTAGGTGCCCCCGCTCACGGTCGTCCGGCTGACCCAGCCCGCGCGGTCGATCACGAACTTGGCGTTTGCTCCGATGAAGGAGGGGACGTTTTTGAAGGTGACGGTGATCGAGCCGTCGTTGGGGCCGCCCATGAGCACGGTGACGACTCCCGCGCTTGAATCGACCGAGGCGAAGCCATCCAAACTCGTGACGTCTTCGTTGGTTGGCGTGACTTTGACCATGTTTCCGGCCATGTCGGCATACATCCTGAAGAAATACCATCCGGCGGCTCGCTCCGTGGGAGTCGCGAGGAGGCTGCCTAGCCGGCCGGGCTCGTGCCAAAAGGAGATGGCGGCGTTGTCCACTTTGTGTCGCTCGAATTTGGCGATGAACTGGGCGCAGGAGCCCGGTTGCCCCTCCATGGTCTTGTCCGGAGCGCAGTATTCGTTGATGGAAATCTTCCGCGCGGAGATGCCCAGGGAGCTCTCGATCGACCGGTAATTCTTGAGGTTTTGCGCGGCCCTGCCGGGGCCGAAACTGAGCTCGTGCCAGCAAATCACATCCGGGAGACAGTTATTGTTTCTCGCCCAGGTCAGGAAGTTGGTCACGTCGGTGCTGTTGTAGACCGCCCAGGAGGGACCGACGATCAGGGCACCGGGGTCCAAC
>CAMLNJ010000402.1 GCA_946481225.1 uncultured Verrucomicrobiota bacterium
TGGGTGCTCTTTCCGCGGGCGCACAACCCCGGCTTCTACGACCGCGTGCTCGCGGCCTTTGCGCGCGCCGGCGTCACCCCGCGGATCGCCGAGGAAGTGTGGCCGCGGGCCAACGCCGTCGGGCTCGTGCGCGCCGGCCTGGGCGCGACCTTCATGTGCCCGAGCGAAGCCGCGCCGCTGCCCGAAGGCGTGGCCTTTCGCGCCCTCGAAGGCCCGGCGCCCGAGAGCCGGCTGGTCGTCGGCTGGCGCGCGGAGAAGTCCGAGGGCGAACGTCCGAACCCGGCGCTCGCCTCCTTCCTTTCCGTCGCGGCGCGCGAGGCCGAGGGGTGACCGGCCGCACGGGGCCGCGCTTCAATCGCGGCTCATGTAGCGCGCGAAGATGATCCGGCCGTTGCCGGAGGGCATCACGCTGATGATCTCGGCGCGCACGCGCTGGCCGACGGCGCGCACGCCGTCGTTGACCACCACCATGGAGCCGTCGGAGAGATAGCCGACCGCCTGGCCCTCGTCCTTGCCGACCTTGACCAGATCCACGTCGATCACCTCGCCCACGACATAGCTCGGCTGCAGGGCGCGCGCGAGGTCGGTGGGATGCAACCCGACGACGCCGTGAAAGTCGGCGAGCTTGGCCAGGTTCTCATCCACCGTAAGAAGCTTGGCCTTCATCGCGGTCGCAAGGAACACGAGCTTCGCGTCGATCTCGCCGCGCTTCGCGTCGCTTTCATGGATGCGGAGGTCCAGCCGCTTGATGCGGCGCAATTCGTTCAACGTATCCAGGCCGCGCCTACCGCGGGCCCGCCTGGCGGGATCGGCGGAATCCGCGATCGCCTGCAACTCGTGCAGGATGAAACGCGGGATGACCAAGGCGCCCGGGATGAAACCGGATTCGCAAATCCGCGCGATCCGTCCGTCGATCAGGGCGCTCGTGTCGATGACCACCAAGGGCACGTCCACCTCGTGCGGCACGAAGCGCACATAGGGGATCACGAGGTTGAACTCGTCCTTGCCGCGCAGCGCGATGACGGTCGCCAGATAGGTGACGATTAGAAACAAGGCCAGCCGCACCAGGAACACGACCTGCGGATCGCCGGCGCCCAGGAGCGGCGACACGCTCAGCAGATACGAAATCAACGAGCCGATCAGCAACCCGAAGGAGATCGCGGACAGACCGCGCAGAGAAAACCCCTTGAGCAAAACGTCGACCAGGACCACCAGCGACCCGATCAAAAACCCCATCGTCACGGCGATTCCCCGGCTATCATCCCACTCCGGCACCGTAAGGCAGACCAGCCAGCCGGCCGCCGCGCATAACGCGATAAAAAGCACCCGGATCGGGAGAAGCGTGCGGTTCATTTGAGTTGGAAAATCAGGTATGAAACAGGACAAACAGCAAGACCGGCGCGCCGATCATCAGCGCCATCGCCAACAGCAGGATGCGTTGCGCGCGACGCGCCTGCGCGGCGAGTTCGGGAGCGGGGGCTTCGGGCGGGGTTGCATCCATTGGACGGGAACGCATTCATCGGCGCAACCGCATGACAACCCAATACTGGATGGTGAAAACCGAACCCGAGGCGTATTCGTGGAGCGACTTCACGCGCGACAAAAAGACGACGTGGGACGGCGTGAGAAACTTCCAGGCCCGAAATCACCTACGCGCGATGAAGAAGGGCGACCGCGTGCTTTTCTACGCGAGCGTCACCACCAAGGCCGTCCTCGGCACCGCCACCGTCTCGAAAGAACACTTCCCCGACCCCAAGGCCACCGAGGGCGACTGGTCCGCGGTCGAGCTGACCATCGGCGAGACTTTCCCCAACCCGGTCGAACTCCCCGCCATCAAGGCCGAGCCCAAATTGGCCGATATCCCCCTTCTCCGTCAAAGCCGCCTGTCCGTGATGCCGCTCCCCAAAGCCCACTTCGACCTGATCGTGAAAATGGGCGGCGGAAAAAACAGATAGTGCCTCAACAAAGGCGCCACCCATTCGTCGAACCGGTCTGGTAGCGCGCACGACATTAGCCACCCCCGCCGTCGCCCGTCCCCGCCCCGGCCGCGGGCTCCGAGGCGGCCTCGCGCACCCACGCCTTGAAGGCGCGCAGCTTCACCGGGGTGCCCAAGGCGAGCAACTCGTCGCCCTCGTGAACCCGTTCGTCGGCGCCGGGGCTCAGGATGCGCACGCCGCCGCGTCTCAACCCGGCGATTTGCACGCCATGTCGCGAGGCCGGGGCGAGCTCGGCGAGGGTGGATCCGGCGGCGCGGCTTTTCGCGGGCACCGTCATGGTCTCCAGACCGACGACGTCGAAGTCCGATCCTTCGTCGCCACCGACGTTCACGGCTCCGAGGAAGGCTTTCGCATCCGCCGCCTGCTCCGGCGTGCCCAGGAACAGAACCTTGTCGCGCGGAAACAAGGCCTGCTCGGGCCCCGGCAACGTAATCATGCAGCCCTGCCGATCGATGCCCACCACGGTGCATCCGAAACGCGCGCGAAGATTCAGCTGGGCAAGCGTATTGCCGGTGCAGGATGCCAGATCCGGGATCACGCAGTCGGAAACGCTCAGTTTCCATTCCTCGTGTTTTCCCAGCCAGGGAACGGAGGTCGCGCTAAGGCGCGCCGGACCACCCGCGCCCAAGACGCCCTGCAAGCCGACCTCCAGTTCGCTATGCCAGTAGATCATCCGGCGGCGGAAGACGAACAGCGCCGTGAGGGCGACCAACGCGCCACCCAGCAGCGTCCAGCCCGCGGCGCCGGCGGGAGCGAAGGAACCCACCCACACCACGAGCAGCACGGTCGAGACGAGCCGGATGCCGTTGGCGATCAGCACGCGAAGACGTTCCCGCTTGGGCTGGGGCTGCGTCTGCGTGGAGAACTCGGCGACGATCAAGGCGAGCGCGCCCACGTTGCGCCACACCGCGAAGAGAGGCACCAGCGCCACCACCACGAGCACGGCCCAAAAAAGGAAAGTCGGCCCGCCCGGGAAGAGCCAGTCTTCGCCCAGTCGCCGCGAGATCGCGGCCTCCATCGGCTCGGCGAAGACTAATAGACCGGCGACGAAGAGCAGCTCGACGACGATTTGGATAACGCGCTTGCGGCTCAGCTTCCAGAGCAGGTTGCCCGCCTGGCGCTCCCGAAGGCGCTCCAGCCACTCCTGATACGCGTCGAGCGCGCCGACCAGCCAGCGCGGCCGGCGTCGGAGAATCGCATCCGTGATCGATTGCGACCGGCGCGTGAGCAGCGGCGTCGTCAGCGAGGTCATGAGCGACAGACCCACGGCCAGCGGATAATAGCGCGCCGGCACCACGACCGCCGCCACGCCGAGCTGCGCGATGATGAACGAAAATTCCCCGATCGGCGTCGCGATCAAACCGGTGCGCAAGGCGTCCCCGTGCGACGCGCCGGTAAGCGTGAGCCCGGTCGAGACCGCCCCGACGCGGACCACCACCGTGAAGAGGGTGAGCAGCAGGATCATCCACCACGCCTCGCCCAGCGCATGCACGTCGATCTGCAGGCCGATGCCGACGAAAAACACCGCGCTGAACACGTCGCGCATTCCCTCGAATATCCGCTCCACCTGGTGCCGATGGGGCGTCTCGGCCACGATCGTGCCGAGGAGGAAAGCGCCGAGCGCGAGCGAATAGCCGGCCCGGTGCGCGACGATCGCGAGGCCGAAGAGCAACGCGGCCGTGGCGAGCGTTTGCAGCTCCTCGTCGGCCTTGACGCTCAGTTTGCGCAGGAGCCACGGCACGATGAGCAGGCCCATGATGCCGGCGAACACGACGAACGCGCCGAAGCCGCCGATGGTCGCCCCGAGGTCCTCGGCTTCGTGTGCCACGCCCTCCTTCGATCCGGCCGCGCCTAGCGCGACCACGGAGTTCAGGACGGTGAGCATCACGACCGCCACGACGTCCTCCAGCACGGTGACCCCCATCGCGAGTTGCCCCGGTTTTTCGTGCGCCGAGCCGGTCTCGTGCAGCACCTTGCCGATAATCGCCGACGAAGAGAC
>CAMLNJ010000403.1 GCA_946481225.1 uncultured Verrucomicrobiota bacterium
AGAGGTCCAGCTCCAGCCGTTGGTCGTGTAGCCCACGAGCCAGCCCGGGGTGTCGGGTCCAAAGTAGGCGCGGGCGGTCTTGGTGCCGGGCGCGACGAGGTTCTGGGTCATGCGGAGCATGGGCGTGTGCATCTCCGCGAGATTGGAGGGCTCGGCGGCCCAGTAGTTCATCTCGTAGTTGATGTTGGACTTGTAGTCGCACTTCCACGGGAGGTCGAGCCCGTCGCCCCAGATGCCCTGCGAGTTGGAGGGCAGCGGATTGTCGGGCCGGCTCGAGGAGATGAGCAGGTAGCGGCCGAACTGATAGAAGAGCGCCGCGAACGCGGGATCCGGCTTCTGATGGTAGGAGCGAAGCCGTTCGTCGGTGGGACGGGCCAGATCCTGCGCGCCGAGGTCGAGGCGCAGACGGTCGAAATAGCGCCGGTAATCGGCGATGTGCGCGGCGCGGAGGGCGGAATAGTTTTTTTCCGACGCGGCCTGTATCCGTTTTTTAGCGACGGAAAGGTCCCCGCCCTTGTAACCGGCGTGATAGTCGAGGACGAAGGTGGCGGCGGCGGCCAGAAGCACGACGGCCTCGTCGGCCCGCTCGACGCGGAGCCGGCCGTCGGGCTCCGCCGAGACGCGGCCGCCCTTGGCGAGGACGCGGGCGCGGACCTCGAAGCCGAGGGTGTCGCCGGTGTCGCCGGTCATGACGAGGGTGTCGTTTCCTTCCACGACGGTGCGGGCGCGCTCCACGCGTCCGAGGCGGAGGGTGAAGTCGACGGCGCCGCGCCGGTCGGCGGAGATGCGTTGCACCAGCACCTGATCCGGCGCGCTGGAGAAAATCTCCCGCTCGAAGGTGGTGCCGGCGACAGTAAACCTCACGGCGGCGAGCGCCTGACCGATGTCGAGCTGTCGTCGGTAATCGGCGGCCTCGCCGGCCGGGAGGGTGAAATCGAGATTCAGATCGCCCAGCGTCTGATAGGAGCTGCGGTAGGGCGCGGGACCGTTGAAGCGGGCGTTGGCGAAATTCTCCGCCTCGGCGAAACGGCCCTCGCGGATGAGGCGGCGCAGTTCGGGCAGGTCTTTCCACGCGTCTTTGCGATCGGCGTCGGCTTGGGGATCGCCGGACCAGACGGTGACGTCGTTGAGCTGCAGGCGCTCCTTGGCCGGCTGGCCAAAGATCATCGCGCCGAAGCGTCCGTTGCCGATCGGAAGCGCCTTGATCCATGCGTCGGCCGGTTGCCGATACCAGAGCAGCAGGTCACCCGACCCCTCCGACGTGCCGGCGGCATCCGCGACCACGGGGAAAACGCAAACGACGACGAGTAGCCGGCCAAAAAACCGGACTGCGCGGGAATGGGGCATAGGAAAATGCGAGTGGCTGAAAACCGGGCGGCCCGGGGGCGTAACACGGGGTGAAATACCAAAGGCGGATTCAGAAAGGAACAGGGTCTGGCGACGCTTCCACCTCCGCCGGAGATTACCCAGTTAACCTACGGCTCGACGTCGCGAGCGGATGGACCCGCGCGAGAACTCGCCGCGGCCAAATAAAGCCGGGGCAAACCGTGCGCCGCGGGGGGGGGACGAGCGCGGCTGAAAAGCGACTCGGCTCACGCCATCCGATCCAGCCCCTCGCGCGTCACCTGCCAGCGAAGGGGACGGCCGGCCAGGTAGTTTTTCAACTCCTCGACCATGTAGTGGCCCATCCGCTGGCAATCGCGCCCGTGCGAACCGGCGATGTGCGACGTGACGGTGACATTGGGCAAACCCAGCAGCGGGTCGCCGGGCTGCGGCGGCTCCGGGTCGGTCACGTCGAGCACTGCGTGCAAATCCGGCCGACGGCGCAACACGGTCATGACCTCGGGCTGGTTCAAGATGACGCCGCGGGCGGTGTTGATCAGGGCCGCCCCCTTTTTCATCGAAGCGACCAGCCGCGCGTCCACCAATCCGGTCGTCTCGGGCAAGACCGGCGTATGGATCGAGACCACGTCGGAGCGCTCGAACAACACCTCCAAGCCCACGCTCTGCACGCCGGCCTCGGCGGCCTCGGCAGCCTGCAGGTAAGGGCAGTAGACGAGAATGCGCACATCGAAGGCCTTGAGGAGCCGGGCCACCGTGCGGCCGATCGTGCCGAAGGACAGAAGCCCGACCGTGGCGCGAAACGAACCCGGGATGCTTCGCGTGTGGTCTCCCCACCCCTTCCCCGCCCTCGCCTGCGCCGAGCGGTTCCAAAAATCACGCAAACTCAGGAGCACGGTGGCGACGGTATATTCGGCGACGGGCACCGCGTTGGCGGATGTCGCGCTGGTGATCACGATGCCCCTCGCCCAAAAGGCCGGCGTCAGGAAATAACGCACCGAACCGGCGCCGTAGAAAACCGCGCGCAGTTTCGGCGCGGCCCTCAGAAACGCCTCGTCCATCAGCGGCGCGCTCCACCCCGAAAACAGCACCTCGGTTTCCGCCAGGACCTCCGTATCCCGCGTCCATTCGCGAAAGGGTATCACCCGCTTCGTCAGATCGGTGAGCCGAGACAGCTCCGCTATTTCCTCGGGTCCGTAGATGAGGTCCCGACTGGCGGGATCCATCAGAAAGGCCGCCGTCGGTCGGGCGGCGCGATTCGAGACCTCGGCGGGGATTTCTGCGAAACAGTCCGCGGATGCGGGGGCGGGTAGATGCATGTCGGGAAAACGCCCGAGACACGATCACGGCGAAGCGCCTCCGGCGGAGGCCCAAAAGTCAAAAGGCGGATCGGGGGACGGACGATCCACGCGGCTGCTTACCAAGTTAGCCGCCGAACCCGCGCGGCGCGCCGCCCATCTCGTCGTTTCAACCCGGAATCCCCGATTATCGCGGGGGCCGGGTTCAAGGCCCCGCCGCCCCGCCACCCGAATCGTCACGCTTCATCCTCTCTGTTCCCGGCCGGACGATTTCCCCGCCACTCAGAGGGTATCAGAAACGGCTCCGACAGCCCGTCAGGACGCGTCACGCCTCCGCGTGCGCGACCGTCCGTGTCGGCAAACTCGAGCCGTCTACCCAGACGCCCTCGATCAACACCTCGCGCGGCGCCTCGGGCGCGCCCCAGCCGCCGTGCAGGATAAGCGAGACGACCGACTCGCACGCCGCCTTGCCGATTTCGAAGGGCTTCTGGTCGATGCCCGCGTCGGCGTTGCCATCATGCACGCTCAAGGCCGCGAAACCGATGTCCTCGGGGATGCTGTAGCCCGCCTTGCTCACCATCCCCGGGACCTCGCTCAAATTGCTCAGGATCGCATCCGGCCGCTCTTTCTCGATCCACGCGCGCAACCGCTCGGAGCCTCCGCTTTTCACATCGGCTTCCGAGAGGCTGAGGACAGGCACGCGATCCGTCTCCGCGAGATCAGCCTGCGCCACCAAAACCCCGCTGAGAAACAAGGTGCGGCGAATCGAATACTCGCTGCTCACGAACCCCACCCGGCGATACCCGCGCTCGGTCATCTTCCGGATGGCCAGCGCGGCGTTGTAGGTGTGCGCGCTGGTCACGAGATTGACGCGCAACTTGTCGAAGGCGTGGCCAAATTTCACCACCGCGAACTTGCTCCAATCGAAGCAACTGAGGTCCTGGGAAAACGTGCTCTGGGGCGGCGGTATCAGCACCCCGCGGATATTCCGCGCCTGCATGATCTGATGGATGCGGCCCACCGAAAGCCGATTATTCGGCGCCAGGCGCTCCAGCCGATAGCCATGCTTTTCCGCGACGCTTTTCACGCCCAGCCAATAGGCATGAAACTCCTTGCGGGTGTGCATCAGCTCCGGCGGGTCCCAGCAGCACAGCCATGCCAAGGCGGACTGGATGCGGGTCTCTCCGCTGGTCCGACGATAGGTGCTCAGCGCCTGCAGCATCGGGTCCGGCCGATAGCCCATCTTGCGGGCCTCGTCGCAGATGCGTTCCCGCAACGCCGGCGAGACGCGCGGCACGCCTCGCAAGGCATAGGAAACCGTGACATGCGAAACGCCGAGTTTCGCCCCGATATCG
>CAMLNJ010000404.1 GCA_946481225.1 uncultured Verrucomicrobiota bacterium
CTCCTCGTCTTCGGGGGCAACTGGACCAACATCGACCAGGTGCGCTTCACCGTGGCCGACGCGAAGATCCTGGGCGTAAGCCTCGACCAGATCAACTTCGCCGAACCGGCGGCCGTGCCCGAGCCCGCCCAGGCCTCGGCGCTGTTCGGCCTCGCCGCCCTCGGTCTCGTCGCCGCCGCGCGCCGCCGCCGGGCGATTATGCCAAGCCGACAAGGCGTCGGGATTTGACGCAAAGGCGCGAAGAACAAGCCGAAGATCGCAAAGGACACGTCCTTCGAGACATATCCTCTTCGCGTCCTTCGCGACCTTGGCGTTCAAAATCCCAAGTCGCCGCATTTGGCAGGGCCGGACCGCCGGGCCGGCCTCGGTCGATCACCCGACCACATCCGCGCTCCGGCCCAGACCGCGACTCGGTTTTACTCGGACAACTTGGTGACGAACATGCGCTCCTCGTGCCCGTCCCCGAATTCATCGCGATTCCCTCGCCGGTGCTTCGCCTCACCTACACCCGCGCCAAATACGCCCAAGACGTCGCGCTCGCCCCCCAGCGCTCCACCGACCTCGCCGGCTGGCAGGACGACGGCATCGCCACTGAAAAACTCTCCGAAGACGCCTACCGCGAAGTCTGGCGCGCCACGATTCCCGCCGCCGGCCCGCGTCATTTCCTTCGCATCCACGCCTCGGTCGTTTCCACCCCCTGAGCGGCTCCTGCCCGCGACACGGATACAGCGAGCGAAAAGCCGATTCCCCTCCTGCACCACGAGCGCGAACAGCTTCCTCCCTTTTCGCTGCAGACGATGCACGTGAGCGCGGGCGGGGCGGCTCGTCGCCGCGTCCGGCCTTTCACCCTAGATCCGGCGATAGCCCCGGCGAAAGATCGGGCAAGATAGCGGCGGCCCGAAGGCGCACCTGGAAGGTGCGTCGAGCGGCCGACGCGATCAGCAGATGTTCAGCAGGTTGCTCGAGATGAGTCGCGGCTATCGCCGGTTCTAGGTTCACTCCTCCGTGGCTCGCGTGTCCTGCGCGGTTCAAAAAATCATCCCTGCGCGGACAACCCGCCGCGTTCCCTCCGGTTTACAACGGACGAAAATTCTTCGCCTCGAAAATCCATTTCGGATCAAGCTTCGCGTCACCGGCTTCACCAAAGAACAGCTTCGAGCCGGCTTGTTTTCCCTTGAGCTGCCAGTCCAGCCACGCGAGGGCGACGCGGGTAAATTCGCCGCCACGGGGCTCGTGATAGGTCCCGCCATGGCCGACATCGAGACCCGCGATGGCGAAGGGCACATGATCTACCCGGGCGAAATCGTCCATCGCGTTGCCATATGCGATGTCGGAGGGACCGCCGATGATGTAGAGGACCGGCGCGTGGAGTTTCGCCAGATCCTCCTTGGTCACGGACGGCATGCCCGGGAACGCGGACGACGACGGCAAGACCCCGCTGTTGCACACGACCGTCGTGGTGATCCGGGAGTCGCCGGAAATCTGAAGCGCTTGAAGGCCTCCGCAGGACATGCCCATGGCGGCCACACGGGAGCCGTCGATCTTTCCGCAGAAGCCGCTCCCGGCGTCGAGGTTTTTGGCCAGGATCCAGTCAAGCGCCTCGACAAGCTGATCCGAACTCGTCGGCCGGCGAGAAGCCGGGCCGCGCTCGCGAAGCTGGTCAAGCGGGCCCAAGCCGATGACGAGGTAGCCGTGCGAGGCCAACTCGTTGAGGAAGTTCCTGTGCTCCTGCGTGGTGTTGGCGCAGGCGCCGTTCCCCCAGAGCAGGACCGGCAGCTTTTGCCCGCCACCGAACCGCGCCAGATCGCGCGGCCGATAGATCGTCATGCCCGGCAGGCCCGGACTCTCGGTCACGACGGCCGGAAAGGGTCCCGATCCGCCGTCTTCCACCACGATTTCGTCGGGCGCCCCGCGGTCGGCCTTCCCGCCGCCGGAGCCGGTCGCCCCGAACAGCCCGTAGGCCTTGTCGAGGAACTTTGGATACATCGGTCCCGGACCATACATGTTCACATAGAACAACGCGACGAGATCGTGCCCGGGATCGACGATGTAGCCCGTTCCGAACATGCCGCCCCACGCGTAGGCGGAATCGGATACGGCGGGCACGGGCTTCTTTTCCCGGTGCAGCTCGAAGCCGAGGCCGAACTGGAATCCCTTCTCCGCGCCGCTTTCGGGCGGCAGGCGGTTGATCGTCGTCATGAGCTCGACGGTCTCGGGCTTGAGAATTCGCCGGCCGTTGAATTCGCCCTTGTTGAGCAACATCTGGCAAAACCTGGCATAGTCGTCGATCGGCCCGTTCAAACCGATGGCGCCTTCCGCGTAGGTCTGCTGTTCGCTGACCGCGCCTTCGCTGTAAAGGATCGCGCCGGGCTGGAGCTTCCCGTCGACCACACGGTAGGGTTTGACGAAGCGCGACAGCGCCTCGGGCGGATAATACCAATCGGTCCCGTTCATCCCCAAAGGCTCCAGCACCGTTTCCTTCACGTAGTCGCGCAAAGGGCGCCCCGAGATGCGCTCGATCAGGTAGCCGAGCATGTTGGTGCTGACATGATAGTCCCAACGCGTGCCGGGATCGAAGCCGAGGGGGAGCTTCGCGAGCGCCAGCATCTCCTCCTTCAGGTAGCGGGCCTCCGGGTCGCCGCCTCCCGTGTGCTGGCCCGCGGGGGTGCGCGCCGGGATCGCTCCGCCAAAGCCGGCGGGCGCGTCGCTCGGCGCACGCTGGGCTCGCCGAATCTCGCGCACACGCCCGGAGCCGAGCCCGGAGGTATGCGACATCAGATGCGCGAAGGTCATGGGCGACTTCACCGGCCGCGTCTCATACGTGCCGTCCTCGTTAACCTTCGTGACCACTTGGTCCGATATCTCCGGGAAATACTTCGATACCGGATCGTCGACCGCCACCAGCCCTTGCTCCACAAGCGTCATAAACGCGACCGTCGTCACGGCCTTCGTCTGGGAAAACAGCACATAATAATCGTCGACGGAGGCCGGCACGCGATTCTCCACGTCACGCCATCCATAGGCCTTGCGGTAAACGACCGTGCCGCCTTTCGCCACGAAGGCCACGAGGCCGCTCGCCTTTTGCTCGTCCACGAAGGACTGAAGGAGCGCATCCACCTGCGCGATCGCCTCCGGGCGCACGCCGACGGTTTCAGGTGCTACGTCGCGGCCGAACTGCTGAGGCTTTGCCGGCAGGACGCTGCCGCCCAGCGGACCGAGGAGCAGCGCAGCAAAGACGGTGAGATGGGATGCTTTCATGGGGCGAGAGAGGGGAAACGATGTTCCGCTTGATGAACAACAAGTGCCGCCGTGGCGATGACGCGCTCGACGTGCTCCGCGGGGGAACCAAGGTATAAGCCGACCAAAGGCACGCAGCCGGCTCAGCGTATGGCATGCTTGGGCTGAGCCTCACGCGAAGTCTTTCCCTTCGCATGCCGCCGCCGATACTCCGCCGGTCCCACGCCCACGTGCCGCTTGAACACCCGGGTGAAATGGAAGCGGTCGCAAAAACCCGTCGCTATCGCGATCTCGTCCACCGTGGCCCCCTCCGCGCTCAGCTGCTCGCAAGCCCGCTCCACCCGCAGCCGCGTCAGATAACGGTGCGGCGTGTCGCCCGTCGCCTCGCGGAAAAACCGGCCGAAGGCGTTTCTCCCCAGGCCCGCCTCGCGCGCCAGCAAGGCGTTGTCCACCCCGCCGGCCACGCCCGACTTCAGACGGCGCAACACCCGCGCCATCCGGTCGTCCGAGGACCGCCCCGCCCAATAAGACGTCGGCACCCGCGCCAGGGTCCGGTTGACCAGCGCCTGCACCCGAAAGCCGAGCGCGAACTCGCTCTCCCCCCGCCCGGCGCGCATCTCCGCGCCCGCCGCGCGCGCCAACCGCCTGTCCTCCGCCTCTGCCACGAAATCAAACACCGGACCGCCCGCCGGCGCACGGTCCAGACCGAGCACGAAATGCACGTGCAAATGCCCCACGTCCCCCGCCCCCT
>CAMLNJ010000405.1 GCA_946481225.1 uncultured Verrucomicrobiota bacterium
TTGTAGACCCAGTCGAGAATCTGCTTCGCGCGGAAAGCCGGCTCGCCGCGCTCCTTCAGGCGGGCGGTGAGGGACTCGAGGGTCTCGCCGGTGAGGGCGGGCTTGGCAGGCGTGAACTTCATGCTTGGCCCACAGCGTCGCGCGCGGCGGGATGTTGGCAACACTACGGCGGAACCACCGTAGCGCTACCGAGAACTATCCGACATCACGCCTGCCGCCCATGGGACTTTTGCACCGACACATTTTCGCCAGCGTGGCGGGGGCCTGCGCGGCCGCGGTGGGCTTTTTCACCTTCGTGCTCCTGACGGGCCAAGTATTGCGCGAGCTGCTTAACTATTGGATCGCGGGGCAGCTTGGCCTGGGGGAGGCTGCCTGGTTGACGACGTTGTTGCTGCCTTACGCCGCGGTGTATGCGCTGCCGATCGGGCTGTTGACGGCGGTGCTGCTGGTGCTCGGGCGGATGTCGAGCCAGCAGGAGATCACGGCGATGCGAGCGGCCGGGCTGAGTCTGGGCTACATCGCACGGCCGATCTGGCTGATCTCGGGGGCGGCGGTGGTGCTTTCGTTGGCCCTGAATCTTTACCTCATGCCACTGGCGCGTAACGTCCAGCGGGCGAGTTTGGATGCGTTTGTGCAGCGCAACCCGTTGAAGCTTCTGGTGCCCAAGACCTTTGTGCGCGATCCCAAGAGGGGGCGGTTTGTCGTTTACGCGGGGGAGCGCGAAGGGGCGGAGTTGCGGGATTTTTGGTTCTGGCGTCTCGATTCTCGCAAACGCGTGTTGAGCGTCGTTCGCGCCGAAAGCGGCACGGCGGCTTTTCGCGAGAAGGACGGGCGTCTGGTCCTCACTTTGCGAAATGTGAGCGTGGAGACGCGAGATCGGGATCGGCCGGAGGATTTTTCGAAGCCGCCTGTCGTCGCCACGTCCGAATCGGCGTCGTTGGAGTTGTCTCCGGACACCTTTGCACCTCCGGTGAAGCGAAAAACGAAACTAAACTGGATGACCTTCGGAGAGCTTTCGGCCCGCCGCGCGGAGCTAAAAGCGAAGGGGGCGGCGGCCACGAAGGCGGAACGCGCCGAACTCACCAGCCTGACCGTGACAATGAGCGAAAAATCGGCCGCCAGCTTCGGCGTGCTGGCCTTGGCCTTTGTCGCGGTGCCGCTCGGCATCAAGGTGTCGCGCAAGGAGACCTCTGCGAATCTCGGCATCGCGGTGGTGCTTGTGTTGGGCTACTATTTTCTAGCCACGTTGACCGGCATGTTGGAGCGCAGCCCGGAGCTGCGGCCGGAGATATGGGTTTGGGCGCCGCCGATGGTGTATGCCGCGGCGGGTCTGTGGTTGTTTCGGCGGGTGGACCGGGCGTGACCGCGGGCGTCACCTGCGGGCGTGACCACGGAGCCAAGCCGTATTACGCCACGATCTGACGCACTCCGTAAGCTGAGATCCATTGGTCGCAGGAGACCAAAACCAGGCCCTCTTCCTGCGCTTGAGCGACGAGCATGCGGTCGAAGGGATCGCCATGCACAGGCGGCAGCGCGAGGGCGCGCTCGGCGTGGCGGGCATGGATGGGCAGGTCGGTGAAGTCGCCCAGACGCAGCATCTGGGCGAAGTTGGCGGGGAGGCGGAGCTTGCCCTTCGCCACCTTGAGCCCGAGCTCCCAGAGCGAAGCGGCGCTCATGAACACCTCGTTGGCCGGATCGGCGATGGCTTCGCGCGCGGCGGGCGTGAGGCGGGCGGGGTTTTCGGCCCACCAGATCAAGGCGTGCGAGTCGACGAGCAGGCGCATGGCGGGCAGGTGCGAAAACTCAGGCTTTCGGAGCGGGCTTGGCATCGTAGGGGCTCGGATCCTCCGCGACCAAGGGAGGCGGCGAAACCAGAGGGGCGTCGACGGATGCGGCGAACACGTCTTCGTCGGGGGCCCAGCAATCCGGCGTGGCCCAAATCAGACCGGCCAGCTGGCCGCCGACCCGGACGGCGCGAGCGGGCTGGTAGGGGACGAGCTTCACGAGCGGTTTACCGGCCTTGGCGAGGACAATCTCCTCGCCCGCCGCAGCCTCGTCGACCAAGCGCGACAGGTGGGTCTTGGCGGCTTGGATGTTGATCGTCTTCATGACCAGACCAGACCAAGTCTGGTCTGGTCTGGCAAGCGCGAAATCAGGCGAGCGCGCGGTTGAGGGCGCTGACGATGGCGCGGATGGAGGCGAGCTCGATGTTGGTGTCGACGCCGGCGCCGAAGAGGCTGCGGCCGTCGGCGAATTTGAGCTGGATGTAGCTGACGGCGCGTGCCTCGGCGCCGCTGCCGAGCGAGTGTTCGCTGTAGCTCTGCACGTCGCAGGCGGGAACGCGCCCGGTGGCGGCGAGGCCGCGCATGAAGGCGTCGATCGGGCCGTTGCCCTTGCCGGTGAGCGCGACGGGTTCGCCTTTGACGACGAGATCGCCCTCGCAGCTTACCTGCGCGCCACGCTCGACGGTGCGGAACTCGCGCAGGACGACGGCGGCGCCGGGTTGCTCGATGTATTCGCGCTCGAAGGCGGCGACGATTTCGGCGGGCGTCAGCTCGGTGCCACGCCGGTCGGCGAGATCGTTGACGACCTTGCCGATCTCCTTGTGCATGAGCTTGGGCAACTGGTAGCCGAACTCGGTCTCGAGGATGTAGGCGACGCCGCCTTTGCCGGACTGGGAGTTGATGCGGATGATGGCCTTGTAGGTGCGGCCGATGTCGGCCGGGTCGACCGGGATGTAGATGACGTCCCACGGGCGACCGGGCTTTTGATGCGGCCACGACTTCTTGATGGCGTCCTGGTGCGAGCCGCTGAAGGCGGTGAACACCAAGTCGCCGGCGTAGGGCTGGCGCGGCGGCACCTCGAGGCGCGTGCAGCGCTCGTAAACCTCTCGGATGCGGGGCAGGTCGGAAAAATCCAAGCCCGTCTCGATACCGTGGGTGTGCATGTTGAGCGCGACGTTCACGATGTCCAAGTTGCCGGTGCGTTCGCCGTTGCCGAAGAGCGTGCCCTCGACGCGGTCCGCGCCGGCGAGCAAGGCCAGCTCGGTGGCGGCGACGCCGGTGCCGCGGTCGTTATGCGTGTGCAAGGACACGACCGTCAGCGCGCGCCGCGTCAGGTGGCGGCACATCCACTCGATCTGGTCGGCGTGGACGTTGGGCGTGGCGTATTCGACGGTGGCCGGCAGGTTGAGAATGATCTTGTTCTCCGCCGTCGGTTGCCACGCATCGGTCACGGCTTCGCAAATCTCCAAGGCGAAATCGAGCTCGGTGCTTGTGAAGCTCTCGGGCGAATACTCCAACTGGATGCGCGAGCCGCCGGCGACGAGCGGGCCCATGTGCTGTTTCAGCCACTGGATGCCGCGGACGGCGATGCCCTTGATGTCGTCGCGGGAGGCGCCGAAGACGTATTCGCGCTGCTTGGGCGAGGTGGAGTTGTAGAGGTGAAAGATGATGTTCTTCGCGCCGCGCAAGGCCTCGAGCGAACGCACGATCAAATCCTCGCGGCACTGGCAGAGAATCTGGAGGGAGACGTCGTCGGGGACGCGGTTTTCCTCGATGAGGCGGCGGCAGAAATCGAATTCGATCTGCGACGCGGACGGAAAGCCGACCTCGATCTGCTTAAAGCCGACGGCGACCAGCAGCGCGAAGTATTCGAGCTTCTCCTCGACGCTCATGGGCTGGGCGAGAGCCTGGTTGCCGTCGCGGAGATCGACGGAGCACCAGATGGGGGCGCGTTCGTGGACGCGGTTGGGCCACTGGCGGTCGGGCAGGTGGACGGGAGGGAAGGGCGTGTATTTTCCGGCGGGCGAAAAGGACATGGCGGAGAAAAAGAGACGGAGGTTGGAAAATGGGTTGGGAGACGGATGCGGAACTCGTGCTCGGGCCGGCGCGCGGCCGGGGCGGGACGAGGAGTCAGGCGGGAAAGTGACGCACAATCAACCGCTCGCGCGGTCTCACGGATCGTGCGTCTAGCTAAGTCGA
>CAMLNJ010000406.1 GCA_946481225.1 uncultured Verrucomicrobiota bacterium
ACGGTGGTGCCCGGGTTGCGCGACTCGATGTAGCCGTGCAGCAGGCGGGCATCGGGCGTCTTGACCGACGGGTCTCCCGTGCCGGTCCGGGCGGACCAAGTGCCGGACGAGGACCATGTCGCGGTCACGCCCGCGGCTTCGGAGCCATCGCTCTCCTTCAGCGTCAACGGCGAGCTTTGGGTGCTGACGCCGCTGACTGTCGCCGAGTCGTTCCAGCCGGCGGTGGGCACAAAGCCGGCGGGGGCGGTGTCCGCCGAGCCGAGCGCGGTGGAGTAATTCGCGTTGCCGCTGGAGGTGCCGACGAAATTCAGACCGATGGCTCGGCTGGTCCAGGGAATGTCGATCACCTGCAGCTGCGCGGCGACCGTGCTGGAGACAGGCGTGCCGCTGGTGCCGCTCGCGGAGTCGGTGACGACCGCGTGGTAAGCGCCGTCGGCCGCGACCGTGACACCGCCGAGGGCCAGCGTGGCGCCGGTTTGGCCGGACATCGCCACACCGTCCTTATACCACTGGTAGCTCAGCGTGCCGCCCATCTGCGAGGTGGCGGTGACGGTGAACGAGGCGGAACCGCCCGGGCGAACAGCGCGGCCCGCGGGCGAAACGGAAACGACCGGCGGCAGGATGGCGACGCCACCCTTGTTGTTAAGGAAGCCCTGGCTGGAAAGGGCGGCGTCGGTGAAGCGCACCTCGTCGATCCAGCCGCGCATGGGATCGGTGTCCTCGAGATTGAAGTCGCCGCGTCCCACCGTCCAAGGCGTATCGGATCCGCCGGCGGGAACCAGGAGGCCGGTGAAGCCCGTGGCGCTGCCGACGGCCTGCCCGTTTACGTAAAGCGTGAGCGTGCCGGCGATGCCATCGCCCACGGCGGCGACGTGATACCAGCGATTGGTCGCGACACCCGTTCCCGTGGCGAAGAGGACCGCGCCGCCGCGATCCACCAGCTGGACGCGGAAGCCGCCGCCGTTGCGCTGGAGATAGAAGAGCGCGCCCTGGCCGGCGGCTTGCTCGGGACTACCGTCATCGCGGCCGACGATGGTGGAAATGCCAGAGATGGTGGTGAACTTGACGAAGGCTTCGATGGTGAAGTTCTTGAACCCGGTGGAAGCCAGCGCGCCGCCCGTGGAAGCGATCAGGGATCGGGTGTCGCCCAAGCCGAAGGCGAGGGAGCGGGCGTTGCTCGCGGTGGTGGACGGAACCGTCACGAGAGGCACGTCATCGCTGAAGGACGGGCCGCTCGGGCCGCTCGAAAGCGGATTGGCGCCGGAGGTGGAAGAATCGTTCGCGCCGCTCGCGGTTTCCCCGACCACGCCCTCCTCGAAGCGATGGTAAGCGACCACCAAGTCGGAAACAGGCACGACCGAGATGAGCGGGAAGATGGCCGTGGCCGTGGTGGGCGGCTTGCCCGAAGCCTCGGCGGCGTGGTCGGTGACGACGACCGAGTAGATGCCGGTGGCGGATCCGGAGGCGTTGGAAACGGTGTGGCTCGCGGAAGTCGCGCCGGTGATGGCCACGAGCGTCGCGCCCGAATTTGCCTGATAATACCACTGGTAGGTGAGGCTGCCGGTGCCGGAGGCGCTGACGTTGAGCACGAGGTTCTCCCCGATCGGATAGGTGGTGTTGTGCTGACCTAAGGTGACCGTCGGGGGAGGATACGAGATCCCGGGATCCGAGATCACGCGGAGGAGACCGGTCGCGGGATCAAACTCGTAGAAAGTGCCGTTGGCGGGCTTCACCCACTTGCCGGAGGAGGCGGCGAAACCCGTGACCGAAAAGGCGGGCCCGTAGGTTTCCGAGAGGGCGGCGCCGCTCTCCGTCGTCACCACGTGAAGTGGACCCCGCCATGGAAGCCATCAGGCGCATGCGATGGTGGACGCCACAGGACTCGAACCTGTGACCCCATCCGTGTGAAGGATGTGCTCTAACCAACTGAGCTAGGCGTCCGGCTATCGGGGAGCGCGGAACTTGCCCGCCACCCTCGCGCGAATCAAGGGAGATTTTCCACCGGCTTTCCGTCGCGTCGCACCCCGTCGCCATCGCCGGGCGCGCCGAAGAACATTTGCCAGCCATCTGCGCGCCCGCTGCCCTCGCGCCATGAGCGCCCCCGCCGTCGATCCTGCCGCGCCCGCCTCCCCGGCTTGCGATTTCCCGCCCCCCGCGCGCCGCGAAATCTTCGGCTGGTGCTGCTTCGACTTCGCCAACTCCGCCTTCACCACGATCATCATCACGGTCGTCTACTTCCCGTTTCACTTCAGCAAAGTCGTCGCGCCAAACAATCCACGCGCAGCCGCCTGGTGGGGCCTCACCCTTGCCGCCGCGCAGTTGCTCGTCCTGCTCGTCTCGCCGCTCATCGGCGCCATGGCCGATATCCGGGCCAACAAAAAACGCTGGCTTACCTTCACCGCCGCCGCCTGCTCCCTCGCCACCCTCGCCCTCTGCTTCGTCGGCCATGGAGAAATCGGCCTCGCCCTCGGCCTCGTCGGTTTCGCCACCGCCGCCTTCTACCTCAGCGAAAACATCTGCGCCGGCTTCCTTCCCGAGATCAGCACGCCCGAAAACGCCGGCCGCATCTCAGGCTACGGCTGGAGCTTCGGCTACTTCGGCGGATTGCTCTGCCTCGTCATCGCCCTCGCCATCATCAAAAGCGGCGAAGGCCGCGTTCCCTGGACCTTTGCAATGACCGCCGCCTTCTTCGCGGTCGCCGCGCTGCCCACGCTCATCCTCCTTCGCGAACGCGCCCGTCCCAAACCCCTCCCGCCCGGGCATGGCATCCTTGCCGCCAGTTGGGGCGAGAACCTTCGATCCCTCCGCGCCCTCGTTGCCCCCGGCCACCGAACTCTCGCCCTCTTCTTCGCCTCCCTCTTCTTCGCCACCGCCGGCCTTACCGCGGTCGTTGCTTTCGCCTCCGGCTTCGCCGAAAAAGAAATCGGCTTCGCCCTCGAGGAGGTGCTGATTCTCTTCGTCGTGCTTCAGCTCGCCGGCATCGCGGGCGCGAGCGGCTTCGGTTTCCTCCAAGATAAAACCAGCCCAAAACTCGCGCTCTCCCTCGCCCTCGCCCTCTGGATCATCGTCTGCGTCGCCGCTTTCCTCTGCCCCGCCGGCGCAAAGGGTCTTTTCTACGCCACCGGCATCGGAGCCGGCGTCGCGATGGGCGCCTTTCAATCCGGCG
The DNA here is from genome assembly GCA_946481225.1 of uncultured Verrucomicrobiota bacterium. Next base: position 3,167 of record CAMLNJ010000406.1, read on the forward strand.
GACGCGCCGTCGTGGCCCTCTTCACCCCCGAGGGCAAAAGCGGCGAATACTTCGGCTTCTGGGGCTTCTTCAGCAAACTCGCCGGCGTCGTGGGCCAACCCGTTTTCGGCATCCTCGCCGCCTGGCTCGGCTACCGCCAGGCCATCCTCGTCAACGCGCTCTTCTTCGCGGCCGGCCTCGCCATCCTCCTGCCCCTGTCCCTCCGCCCCGCGTCCGCTCCCGCGACCCGCGCCTGAGCGCGGGCCCGCGCCCCCTCCCCTAGTTCTACTTTGTTACTTTATTCCCGGCTAAAATTCGCCGATTCCTGTATTGATCGATGTCGCGCTGCCGCGCGGCGTGACGTTTCCTGAGCTGGCGGATGATTTCGGTTTCCGAACGTGGTCGGCGCGGCAGGTAAAAGGCGAGCATCTCGACCAGGTCGCGGGCGGAGAGCAGAGGCAACTGGGCGGAGAGCAGCACGCGCTGCTTCAGGAGGAAGAGCTGGGCGAGGCAAACCAGCGCTTGGTGGTGATGCCAGCCGATCCAGCCGCGCACTTCGTATTGCGCCATGCCGAGTTCGCTTTTGGCGTCCTGGAAGTCGCGTTCGATCCAGTAGCGCTGCGCCTGCATGTAGGCCATGCGTTCCCGAGCGGTGTCGGCGGCGCAGTTGGACAGGGAGTATTTGAAGGTCCCGTCGGCGTCCTGGCGCACGATCAGCCACCGCGGGCGAGCGGTCTCCGACTCTCCGTCCCATTGCCAGACCCGGGCGGCCCACACCCGCGCGCAGAGCCGACCCTTGGTCGAGTCCCGCAATTCAACCGGGCGCGCCTGC
>CAMLNJ010000407.1 GCA_946481225.1 uncultured Verrucomicrobiota bacterium
AAGAGACCGAACATTGATTAAACCACGGAGGTCACGGAGGGCCACGGAGGCAAAGCCGGAGCGAAGGTTTTTCTCCTCCGTGACTCTCCGCGACCTCCGTGGTTAAAATCTTCAGGTCACTTTGCGCGCGTCGCGGCCGACCTGGTCCTTGAGCTTGTCGAGGATGCCGTTGATGAAGCGTTTCGCGTCGGCGTTGGAGAACTGCTTTGAAAGATCGATCGCCTCGTTGATCGAAACCACGGGCGGGATGTCCTTGCGGTGGATCATCTCGAAAATCGCGAGGCGGAGAATCGCGAGGTCGATGCGCGCGATGCGGTCGAAATCCCAGTTCTGGGCGAGGCCGCGGATGCGTCCGTCGATCTCGTCGCAATTCTCGATCACCCCATGGATCAACTCCTCGCCGAAGGCGTAGTGCTCGCGCGGCTTGCCATCGGCGATCTGGAGGTTCTCGAAAAACAGGGCCAGGTCGGGCGAAAGGTGCTCGGGGCGGTTGAGGCTCCAGGCGTAAAGATATTGAAGGGCGGCCACGCGACCGTCGCGGCGCTGGGCGAAAAGGGCTTTGTTACTCATCTCAGGAAAGGGTCTTGTGGAGGGCGGCCATCTCGAGGGCGGCGGCGGCGAACTCGGCGCCGCGGTCGTATTCGCCGGTCGTGCGTTTCTCGGCCTGCTCGCGATTGTTCACGACGATCACGCCGTTGATCGCGGGCACGCCGGTGTCGAGCGAGACGCGCATCAATGCGTGGGCGACGGCGTCGCCGACCATCTCGTGGTGATTCGTGTCGCCGGCGATGAGGACGCCGAGCGCGATCACCGCGTGAAACCGCCCGCTGGCGGCGAAACGCTGCGCGGCCCACGGAACCTCGTGCGAGCCCGGCACGCGCACGACCTCGACGGAGGCGGCGGGCACGCCGGCGGCGACAAGCGTGGCGGTGGCGCGGTTCACAAGCGCGTCGACGAGAGCCGCGTTAAAGCGCGCCGCGACAATGCCAAACCGCAGCGCGGCGGCATCGGAAACGGACACTGGCGTGGGCGCGTCGAGACTCATGGGAAAGAAGGAACCGAAAGGCATGCGCCGCCGGCCGCCGCGAAGCAAACGGGAAAAAACGCGGCGCGACCGAAGCCGCGGCGGCGTTTTGTCTCCCGCCTCAGCCCTTCGGTCGAAGGCGAAGCAGCGAGGCGAGATGGCGGGCGGATTTCAGAGGCGAACGACCAAGGACGGAGCGAAGAGGAGATGGCGCGGCCCGGATCCGTGGGCGGAAGGGTTGGGCCCGCAGGGCGAAACAATACCGGAGGGTATTGCATCGGAAGCGAGCCACTGAAAGGTGCCGCTAAATTACCTCGAACGACCCTCTCGACCGAATGGGGTCTTGGCTCAGATCGACTCGTCCGCCTGGTAGCTGCCACCGTAGCCGGGCCGGTAGAGCGTCGCCCCGCCGAGGCCGGCGAGCGCGGCGAAGTGCGCGTCGCGCGAAAACACCCGCCAACCGCGCGCCGCCGCCGTGGCCGAAATGAGCAAATCGTTCGACGGCAGCGTATGGCCCGCCTCGCGCGAGCGCCAGGCCAGGGCCTTCGCGGCGTCCCACTCGGCCTCGCGGCACTCCACATAGGGGAGCACGCCGAAGAACAGCTCCAACGCCCGCCGCTCCTCGCGCCTCGCGCCGCCGAGCACCTCCAGCTTCACCGGCGAGCACCAAGCCGCCTCGTATTCGTCGAGCAAGGCGCGCAGGGCGACCTTCGTGGCAAGGTCGCCCTGGCGGCGGGCGGCTTCGATCCAGACTGAGGAATCGACGAGGACCATGGCGCGCGCTCAGGAATCCTGCCGCGCCTTCTCCTCCGCGCTCGGAGCCGGGTAGTCGAAAGCCCCCTCCATCAGAAGACGGCCAAACTCGCGGGCCTTCCGGCGCTTCAAAAACTCCTCCACCGCCTGCGCGACGGCCGGACCTTTTTTGCGCTCGTTGGTCACCGCCATGAGCTCGCTCAGGGTGGCGTCATCGAGTTCCACAGTGATCTTCATGCGAAGAACCTGATAGTTTCCTTAAAAATGTCAATAATTTCCCTACAAACTAGGATTTCATTACAAGCTCATCCTTGGAAATCGTGAATTTCACCGTCGATCCGTCGGGCACCTCGCCGGAGACGAGGGCGCGGGCGAGCCTCGTCTCGACATGCCGTTGCAGGAAACGCTTGAGCGGGCGCGCGCCGAAGACGGGGTCGTAGCCTTTTTCGGCGGCCCACTCCCTGGCCTTCTTGTCGAAGTCCACGGTGACGCGGCGCTCGGCGAGGCGCTTGTTCAGGTCGGCCACGAGGAGGTCCACGATACGCGTGATCTCCTCGAGCGTGAGCGGCTTGAAGAGGATCGTCTCGTCGATGCGGTTCAGGAACTCCGGGCGGAAGGCCTTGCGGACCTCGGTCATCACGCTCTCGCGAACGCTTTCGGGGATGGTGTCGCCGGTCACGCCTTCGAGCAAATGGCGCGAGCCCAGGTTCGAGGTGAGGATGATGACGGTATTCTTGAAATCCACCGTGCGGCCCTGCGAATCGGTGATGCGGCCGTCGTCGAGAACTTGTAGCAGCACGTTGAATACATCCGGGTGCGCCTTTTCGACCTCGTCAAAAAGGACGACGGCGTAGGGCTTGCGGCGCACGACCTCGGTGAGCTGACCGCCCTCGTCGTAGCCGACGTAGCCGGGGGGCGCGCCGATGAGACGGGCGATGGCATGCTTCTCCATGTATTCATGGTTGACGAAGCGGACATCCGTTCTGGGCCTGCGTTGGACAGACGTGGATGCACGTCACGGACTGTGCCGCCTACTGGCTGAGCTGGAGCGCGAGGGCCACACGGAAACCGAGGGCGCTTTCGCGCTGGCCTGACTTTTGCCAGATGCGGAAGGCGACGTGCACGACGTGTGACCCGGCGGTCCAACTGCCACTGCGAATGACGCGCCCCGGGCCGCCCGCGGCAGTAATGCTCCCAGCAGTGGGGCCCGTCGGATCGCGCACGCTGCCGTCCGGCAATTGAGGCGAATACCAGTCCGCGCACCACTCCCAGACATTGCCGAGCATATCGTGGAGTCCCCAGGCATTCGGGCGTTTGGTGGCGACGGTGCGGGGCCCCGCGATGGCTCCGGGATATTGTTTCTCCTTCCTGTCAGCCGCGTTCACACCTTTGCCTGTGTAGCCTTCGCTGCTATTGCCGCGATACCACGCGATCGGATCCAGCACCGATGCATTGGAGAACCCTTTGATCCCCATCTCGCCCGCATAAGTCGCCGTGGTCGTGCCCGCGCGGGCCGCATACTCCCACTCGGCATCCGTGGGCAACCGGTATTCATAGCCCGCGGGCAACCGGCCCTCCGCGCGCTCGCGCTCCGTCAGCCGGCGGCAAAACGCGACCGCTTCTTCCCAGCTCACCCAATACATCGGTGCATCGTCGGCCGTGTTATAGACCAGCTCGTTCGGGTCGCTGACATTCCGATTCACCGCGTCCCGCCAACTCAGCTGTTTTCCGGCAAGCCTGTCCTCTGCCAGTTGGCGACGCACCTGTTCGACGACGTCGGTGCCCATCATCGCTTTCCACTGGCCTTGCGTGACCTCCGTCCGCCCGAGCCAGAACGGCTGCGAGATGGTCACGCGTGTCGGCGGCCTATCACTCTCGGGTAGTCCCGGGCTGCCCATCGTAAACGTGCCGGCGGGGATGGGCATGAGCGTGAGTTCGAGGCCGGGCACCGTGCGCGGCTCGGCGGCCGAGAGCGAAATGACGGAGCCGGCGAAAGCAAAAGCCGCCATGGAGCACAGAGCGCGGCGGCCGCGCGAAGAAAGCAGCGATGTTTTCATGGGCGGAAAAAAATTGTCGTGCCGCCTACCGGCTGACCTCGGGCGCGAGGGCCAGCCGAAAACCCAGGCTACCGCCGTAGACGTTCGGCACACCACTCCTGTTGCGGTTGGCTGAGCGGCAGTCGCCCGCACCGAAACTGA
>CAMLNJ010000408.1 GCA_946481225.1 uncultured Verrucomicrobiota bacterium
GGCGCGGGTTCGACGTAGAGGCGCAGCAGGCCGGCGACGGCGGATTCGAGGCTGAGGTCGTTAAGCGAGACGACCAGGCGCGCGAGCGGCACGCCCTCGGCCACGGCGGCGCGCAGGCGGTCGTATTGGTCCGGGAAATACTCGGCCAGGCGCGTGGCGCGGGCGCGCAGGGCGGGATCGGCGGAGGCGGGCGCGCGGGCGAGCGCGATGCGCGCCTCGATGTCGAGGGGGCGGACGAGGTGCCCGAGGGCCTCGATCAGATGCAGCCCCCGGGCGTGCGGCCGATAGGGCAGGTGGCGCGCGAGCGTTTCCTCGTCGCCGTGGCCGACGGCGTTGAGCAGATCGCGGAATTCGCCGCCGATGATGACGGCGCGCGACGCGCCGCGGGAGAAGTCGAGGAAGGCGCCGAGGGTGTGGATGTCCTCGCTTTCGCAAAAATGAAGCGTGCCGGGAGGAAGGTTGCACAGCGCGATCGGGAAATCGGCGGGTATGCCGAGTCGGGCGAGCTTGCGCCCGAGCGGATCGGAGGCGGCCTCGGCGCCGCTGGCCACCTCGGCCATGGCGCCGAAGGAGGCGTCGAACGCGAGCGTGCCGCGCAGGATGTCGGCGAGGGTGTCGAGCCGGGCGGGCGCGAGATCGAGGAGGCGGAGTCTCGCGAGCGCCTCGCCGTAGGGGAGGTCGATGTAGGCCGCGGGTTTTTCCTCGGCGTCGTCCACGGGCCAGGCGCAGCCGTCGATGTTCTGCGCGAGGGCGGAGAGCGGCGCGTCGACGAGCGGGGAGCCGTGGAACGCCATGCGGAGCGTGTCCCACTCCGACGGCGAGAGGCGGGGTGATACCGGTGCGGGTGACGGCATGGCGCGTGTGCCCGAGGGCGGGCGGAGAAGAGTGTTCACAGGCGAGGGTGGTCGTGGCGGACGAGTTCGAGCGCGAGGGCGCGGTAGTCGGAGACGATGCCGGCGGAGTCGGCGGCGGTTTCGGCGGAGACGAGAGGGACGGGAAGGCCTAGGGTGACGGCGCGGCGCACGAGCGTGGCGTCGCGGATCATCGTGCCGAAGATCCTGGCCGAGCGGGAGACGCGGCGGGCGGTCTTGAACTGGTTCAGCCGAAGCTGCATCCGCATCTTCGGCACCTCGACGTCGGTGTTGGCCTTCACGGCGTTGAAGAGGATGCCCTCGACCTGCGCGGCCTGACCGAAGGAGGCGCGCCGGAAGCCGGCGGAGCTGTCGTGGAAGCCGGAGAGTTTCTCCACGAGCAGGGTGAAGCCGATCAGCGAAAGCGCGTCGGGGTTGGCGGGGACGTAGATCTCGCTCGCGGAGAAGACGCCGCACTGGGAGGCGCGCAGGACGTTGGGCGGGCAGTCGAAGAGGATGTAGTCGTAGTCCTTCTCGACGGTGGCGAGCTGCTCGCGGAACAGCGCGTAGGGCGGCTTGCGCGGGTCGGCGACGAAGTCGGCCTCGAGGTCTACGAGGTTGAACGACGTGGGCAGGAGATCGAGGCCGGGCAGGGCGGGGCGGCCGTCGCGGTCGAGCACGACGTCGCGCACGATGAGCCCGGCGAGGTCGGGAGGCGCGGGCTGGAACAGGCGGAAGAGCGTGCGGTCGGCGGCGGAGGCCAGCAGGTTCCATCGCTCGAGACGAAGCAGCCAGATGGAGGCGTTGGACTGGGTGTCGAGATCGCAGAGGAGCACGCGGTTTCCCTGCTGGGCGAGGCACGTGGCCACGTTCACGATCAGGGAGGTCTTACCGACCCCGCCCTTGTAGTTCACGAATGCGATGCGGCGCGCCATGGAGTTGGTGGGAAGATGCGCGAACGAAGACGCCCGGGGCGCGGCGCGGGGCAATCCGCAAGCGCCGGACAACGGTTACAAGTATGTAACGAGCTAGTGGATACGTGGTCGGGCGGGCCGTCCGGTTACGGCGGCGTGACGCGGGGGTTAAATCGCCGCGCGACGCGAGCTTGGAGTTGATGGGCGGCCGGCGGGGCCGCATGTCCGCCGCCGTATGAGCGTGCCTGTCGTTCCTCTTTCCTCGTTTAGCAACCTCGCCGGTTCCGCGCTGGCGGAGGACCTGCGCCGTCTCGTCGCCAACCCGTCCTACGTGGGCCTGGTTTTGTTCAGCGACGCGCTCGGCGAGCAGCTGGCGATCCTGCCGGTCGGGCAGGGACAGATCCATGCGCGGCTCGAGGACGTGGGCGGAGCGGAGATCGAGGGGCTGCGTCCTCTTTGTGCGTTGCGTCTGCGCGGCGCGTCGACCGGCGCGGAGCCGCAGGACGACGCGCGGGAGCGGGAGCTGGCGCGCGTCGAGGAGAGCCTGAAGGTGCGGGAGCGCTTTGTTGCGGAATGCGAGCGCAAGCTGGCGGAGCTCGGCCAGGGGCTGTCGGAGCGCGAGGCGATGCTGGAGCAGCGCGAGCAGATGTTGATCGAGAAGGAGCGCGAGTTTTTCCGTCGCAGCGGCGAGGCGACCCGGCAGGCGGCGAAGGGCTGATGCCTGCGCAGGCGCGTGATTGATTTTTATGACGAACGGCATCCCTCCCTCCCGGAATAGCTCTCCCTTCGCGGCGCGCGCATCGACGCGCTCCGCCGCCGCCGCCCATGCCGGTGTCGCCCAGCCGTCGACGAACGTGGCTCCGGTCGCGGCCGGCGCGGCGGGCGGGGCCCCCAAGAAGAAGGGGGCGGGGCTTATCGTCGCGGTGGTGGCGTTGATCGTGGCCGCGGCGGGCGGCGCGGTCTGGTGGTCGACCCGCGCGAAAGGCGAATCCGCGACGGCCGCGGCGGCGGAGTCCGCCGCGCGTGTTGCTCCGGAGATCGCGGCTCCGGCGGAGACCCCGGTGGAGCGCGAAACCCGGCTGGCGAAGGCTTTTGCACAGGTGCAGGCCCGTGCGTCGGGATTGGAGCTGGACGACGGCGCGCGACGGAGGCTGGCGGAGGCGACCTTGCTCGCGGCGGGGGCCCGGACGAGGGCGGCGACGGGCGACCGGGCGGGGGCGGCGCAGGAGTGGGCGAAGGCGCTGGCGGAGGCCGGTCCGGTGGTGCACGCGGCGGTCGTCGCGCGTTACGACCGGGAGGCGGGCGCGCTCCGCGAGCTGCGTCTTGACGAGCAGGCGGCGCCGGCGGCGCAGGCTTTGCGACGGGCCTTGGCGGCCTCGGAGGAGGCGGCCGCGCGCGGCGAGTGGGCGGAGGCGATCGCGCGCCGCGAGGAGGCCGTGGCCTTGCTGGACGGAGCCCGAAAGGCTGTCGCGGCGCAGCTGGCCGAAGCGGCCGGCGGGGCGGCGGGCCGTGGAGACGCGGCGATGGCGACGCTTTTCCATGAGCGCGCCTTGCGGTTGGATGGCTCGCTCGGCTCGTCGCGCGAGTATCTTTACCGGCACAAGTTCAAAGCCGGCCAGGTCCTGCGCACGGCGGGAGGCGTCGATCTGGCCTACGCGCCGCCGGGGGAGTTTTCGCGCGGGAGCACCGGTGCGGAGGCGGGGCGCGACGCGGACGAGACGCCGCAGCGGGTGACGTTGACGAAAGGTTTTTTCATCGCGGTGAACGAGACGACGCAGCGGGAGTGGGATCGCGTGATGGGGGCGGGCGCGGCCTTGCGGACGCTGCGGGCGGCCAAGGCCAAGCCGGAGTCGATCTCGCCGGAGCTGCCGATGCACAGCGTGACGTGGGAGCAGGCGGCGGAATATTGCCGGCGGCTTTCGGAGCTGGAGGGGATGGCGTTTCGGCTGCCGACCGAGGCGGAGTGGGAATACGCCTGCCGCGCCGGCGCGAGCACGGCGTTTAACCTGGGCGTGGACGGTCTTTCCGCGCGCGACGCCAACATCGACGACGGAACGGCGGGCGTGCCGCTGGCGCCGCGCCCTCCGGGGGCGTCGGGGCGGGCGAACGCGTGGGGCCTGCGCGACATGCATGGCAACGTGTGGGAGTGGTGCTCGGATTGGAGCGCGCCCTATCCGGCGGCGACGAGCCTGCGCGATCCGACCGG
>CAMLNJ010000409.1 GCA_946481225.1 uncultured Verrucomicrobiota bacterium
CCGGTTCGTCCCCGGCCCTCTGCAGCGCCTGCATTCGCCGGACTCCGACGGCAAAGTCGACGTCTCCGCCATCCAGGCCGCGCTCTCCGGCCTCGCCCAATCCTTGCAGGACAACCTGCCTCCCATCGGCGACGACCGCGACCTCGCCCGCGCCTTGCTCGGCCGCAATCGCGACGGCCTCGCCTTCCTGCCCGCCGACTCGCCCGCCTACGACTCCGCCACCGGCCACCTCCGCGACCGCTGGGGCACGTCCTACTTCGTCCACCCCCGCGCCCCTCGCGATTTCGAGATCCGCAGCGCCGGCCCCGACCGAAAACTCTTCAACGCGGACGACCTCGTCGCCTCCCACGGCTCCTACATCCCCCAGGCCGGCACCCCGTCCCCTCCCCTCGCGCAGAACACCCGGACGCCCTGACGGAATCGCCCCTCGTGTAGCCACGGCCGTGTCGGCCGTGGTCTTCGTCGTTCGGCGCGACGGCCCCCCGGCTCCCCATCCCGCGGCTCCCCGCCGGCCGCCCGGGGGGAATCCCCGGGGAAACCCGCGCCCATTCCGCGCTTTTTTCCGGCATCTTTACCGTCTTCGCGCGCGCCCCGGTTATTTACCGGGCCCGTTCAAGGGAACTTCCCACCGAGCCGCCCGCGCCGGCTCCGATGTCGTCGCAAGCCGCCGACGGCTATCGTCTTCGCGTCGCGGGGGCTGCCTCTCCCGGCGTTTTTTTTCGAGCCGCGCTCGTTCGCGGTTTCTCCGTCTATCCCCATGTCCAAACTCATCCTAATCACCGGCGGCGCAGGCTTCATCGGATCTCACCTGGCGGACGAACTTTTGCGACTCGGACACCGCGTGCGCGTCCTCGACGCGCTTGTCTCCCAGGTCCACGGCGACGACTCCGTCCGCCCCGCCTACCTCGATCCCGAGGTCGAGCTCCGCGTCGGCGACATCCTCGACCCGCGCGCCGTCTCGGAGGCGCTGGAAGGCGTGGACGCCGTCTTCCACTTCGCCGCCATGGTCGGGGTCGGCCAGAGCATGTATCGGATATCTGACTACGTCGCGGTCAACAACGAGGGCACCGCCGTCCTCCTCGACGCCCTTGCCCGCCGCCCCGTCGGGCGCCTCGTCGTCGCCTCCGGCATGAGCATCTACGGCGAAGGCCTCTGCCGCGCCCCCTCCGGCGCGCTCGTGCCCGGCCGGCTGCGCCCGCTCGAACGCCTCCGCGCCCGCCAGTGGGAACTCGTCGATCCCGACGGCCGCCCCCTCGTCCCCGTCGCCACGCCCGAGACCAAGCAGCCCGAGATCGCCTCCGTCTACGCCCTCTCGAAATTCGACCAGGAGCGCCTCTGCCTCATCGTCGGCCAGGCCTACGGCATCCCCTCCGTCGCCCTTCGCTTTTTCAACGTCTACGGCCCCCGCCAGGCGCTCTCCAACCCCTACGCCGGCGTCCTCGCCATCTTCGCCTCGCGCCTGCTCAACGGCCTTCCTCCGCTAGTCTTCGAGGACGGCCTCCAGCGCCGCGACTTCGTCAACGTCCGCGACGTCGCCCGCGCCTGCGTCCTCGCCCTCGAGTCGCCCCGCGCCCCGGGCCGCGTCATCAATATCGGCAGCGGCCGCCCCATGACGATCAACCATGTCGCCGAGCGCCTGGCCGCCGTCCTCGGCCGCGCCCACATCGGCCCCGAGATCACCCGGCGCCACCGCGCCGGCGACATCCGCCACTGCTTCGCCGACATCTCGCTCGCCCGCGAGCTCCTCGGCTTCGCCCCCCGCGTCGACTTCGACGAGGGCCTCGCCGAGCTCGCCGGCTGGCTCGAGGGCCGCATCGCCATCAACCGTTTCGAAGAAGCGTCCGACGAACTTGCCGAGAGGGGACTGACCGTATGAGCACCCTCGCCCCCTCCCCCGCCTCCGGCGTCCCCGAACCGACCTTTATCGCGCAGGACGAGATCTCCGCCTCCGGCTCGCCCGACTTCGCCCCCTCCGGCTCCCCGCTCCTCGCCTCTCGCGCCTCGCTCCTCGACGACAGCCCCGCCCTCATCACCGGCGGCGCCGGCTTCATCGGCTGCAACCTCGCCGACCACCTCCTCTCCCGGGGCCGCCGCGTCCGCATCTTCGACAACGTCTCCCGCCCGGGCGTGGAAAAAAACCTCTCCTGGCTCCGTTCCCGCCACGGCGACCGCCTGCAACTCCGCCTCGGCGACATCCGCGATCCCCAAGCCGTCGATGCCGCGCTCCGCGGCGCCGGCGCCGTCTTCCACTTCGCCGCCCAGGTCGCCGTCACGACCAGCCTCGCCGACCCCGTCTCCGATTTCGACATCAACGCCCGCGGCACCCTCCACCTCCTCGAAGCCATCCGCCGCTCCACGCGCAGCCACGGGCTCGTTTTCCCCTCCAGCCACAAGGTCTACGGCCACCTCGAGGACGTTCCCCTTGCGATCAACGGCCTGCGCTACGAGCCCGCCGACCCCGCCCTCCGCGAGGGCTTCGACGAATCCCGCCCCCTCTCCTTTCACAGCCCCTACGGCTGCTCCAAGGGCGCGGCCGACCAATACGTCCTCGACTACGCCCGCACCTACGGGATCCCCGCCGTCGTCTTGCGCATGAGCTGCGTCTACGGGCCGCACCAACACGGCAACGAGGACCAGGGCTGGATCGCCCACTTCCTCCACTGCGCCCTCGCCGGCCGCCCCATCACGCTCCACGGCGACGGCCGCCAGGTGCGGGACGCCCTCCATGTCGACGACCTCGTCGACGCCCTCCTCCTCGCCCAGGAGCGCATCGACCGCCTCACCGGCCGCGCCTTCAACCTCGGCGGCGGCCCCGCCCGCACCACCAGCCTCCTTGAGCTCATGGACCTCATCCGAGACCTGCGCGGCGCGCCCCCCGCCGTGGAGTTCGCCGAATGGCGCGTCGCCGACCAGCGCTACTACGTCTCCGACATCCGCCGCTTTGGCGCGGCCACCGGCTGGAGCCCCCGCGTCAACCTCGCCGCGGGCGTGGCCCGCCTCCACCGCTGGCTCGTCGACAACCCTTCCCTCGCCCCCGCCGAGTTCGCCGACACCTCCGCCCCATGAGCGCGCTTCCGCCATCCGCGACTTCGGCCGCAGAGCGCCCCCTCCGGCTCCTCGCTGCCCCCACCCCGCTCCTCCGTCCATTCGTCATCAGGCAATAGGCATTCGTCATTCGGCGCCCCGCCGCCCCGCACTTGGAGAAGAATTTCAAATGACCTCCGCCTCCGACTACCTCGCCGCCGTCCTCGCCGCCCCCGGTCGCTTCGAATACCACCGTCTGCCCCTCTCCGAACCCGCCCCGGGCCACGTCCGCGTCCGCCTCCGCGGCTGCGGCGTCTGCGGCTCCAACCTCCCCGTCTGGGAGGGCCGCGAATGGTTCCGCTACCCGCTCGAGCCCGGCGCGCCGGGCCATGAGGGCTGGGGCGTCGTCGACAGCGTCGGAGAAAACGTCTCCTCCGTCCGCGTCGGCGACCGCGTCTCGCTGCTCTCCGCCAACGCCTTCGCCGAGGTCGCCGTCGCCCCCGCCGACCAGGTCGTCGTCCTCCCCCCCGGCCTCGACGCAGACGAGTTCCCCGGCGAACCCCTCGGCTGCGCCGTCAACGTCTTCGGCCGCGCGCAGATCCTGCCACACCACCACGTCGCCATCGTTGGAATCGGCTTCCTCGGGGCGCTCCTCACCCAGCTCGTCGCCCGCACCGGCGCCCGGACCTACGCCATCGCCCGCCGCCCCTTCGCCCAGACGCTCGCCGCCGCCATGGGCGCCACCCGCGTGATCCCCATGGACGACCACCGGCGCATCATCGACGAGGTCATGACGCTCACCGGCGGCGTCGGCTGCGACCGCGTCATCGAGTGCGTCGGCCTGCAATGGCCCCTCGATCTCGCGTCCGAGCTCGTGACGGAACGCGGCCGCCTCGTCATCGCCGGCTACCACCAGGACGGGCC
>CAMLNJ010000410.1 GCA_946481225.1 uncultured Verrucomicrobiota bacterium
GACGATGGCGGCGAGGGCTTCCTGGCGGGCGGGGCCGGCGGGGAGGCGCTGGGCCCAGGCGACGGCGCCAGGGGTGTCGGTGGCGGCCCAAGCGGTGATGGAGTGTTGCAGGGCGCGGCGGCGCTCGGAGGGGGCGGCGAGGGAGGCGGCCCAGGTGGCGGTGCCTTCGGGGTCGAGGCGGGCGCGTTCCTCGCCCATGTAGGCGATGGCGTGTTCGCGCAACTCGCCCTCGGGCAGGGTGAGCAGCCATTCTTGGGCGAGCACGGGGTCGAGGTGGGTGTAGCCGGTGGCGATGGCGCCGATGGCGTCGCGCTGGCCGGTGCCGGCGGGGAGGGCGCGGGCGAAGACGGCGGCCATGGCGGGATCCTCGCGCGCGAGCTCGACGCTGACGGAGCGGATGAGCTCGTTGCGTTCGCTGCCGGGAGGGGCGTTGACGACGTAGTCGAGGGCGACCTCGGGGTCTTCGTGGGCGATGAGGCCGAGAGCGTTGCCGAGGGTGGTGAGGCGGGCTTCGCCGGCGGGCAGGGCGGCGGCGGCTTCGAGGGCGGCTTCGGGCTCGCGGGCACCCCAGACCAGGATGACGTTTTTCAAGGTGTCGGCGCGGGCGGCGCCCTCGGGGAGGGCGGAGGCGCGTTCGAAGGCGCCCTTGGCGTCGGCGTTGGCGAGGTTGCCGAGGACCATGCCGGTGGCTTCGTCGCGCTCGCGACCGGGGGGGAACTTGGCGATGAATTCGAGGGCGCGGTCGGGGTCGTTGGTCGGCCAGGCGGAGGCGGTGAGGACGAGGGCGCGGCCGCGAAGGGCGCCGGGCGGGAGGGCGAGGACAAAATCGGCGGCGGCGGCGGGCGCGACGGCGGCCCAATTGTTGACGACGGTTCCGAAGACTTCGTTGCGCTCGGAGCCGGCGGGGAGGCTTTCGACCCAGGCGAGGGCGGAGCGGGGTTCCTTCATGGCCCAGGCGCGGGCGATGGCGCCGAGGGCGACGCGGCGGTCGGCGGGGCGGAGGTCGAGCTTGGCGAGCGCCGCGGAGGCGGCGGCGGGATCGGCCTCGGCCCAGATGGCGAAGACGGAGCCGTAGGCGTCCTGCCGTTGGCCGAGCGGGAGGAGGGGGACGAGGTGGAGGGCGGCGGCGGGGGTCTGGGCGGCGAGGAGAGGCAGGGCGACGCGGAGGGCGTCGGCGCGAACGGCGCCGGGGGGGAGTTCCTTGATCCAGGCGACGGCGCCCGCGAGGTCGGCGTGGAGCCAGCCTTGGAGGGCGCTGAGCATAAGCTGGTCGCGGAGCGTCGAGGACGGGAGGCCGCGGACGAAATCGATGGCGGCGCGCGGGTCTCCCTCGGCCCAGCGGCCGAGGAGGGTGCGGCGCAATTCGTCCTGCGTCGGCGCGAGCACGAATTCGCGCAGGGCCTCGAGGACACGGCCGAAGTCGGCGGGGGCGAGGCGGGCGAGAAGGACGTCCCATTGCGCGGTGCGGCGCCAGACGCCGCGGCGGCATTCGTCGGCGAGCTGGGCGATGATCTGGTCGACGGTGAGCTGCGGCACGGTGGCGGCGAGCGAGCCGGCGGGGGCGGATTCGGGGCGGAGGACCTCGGTGGAACGGGCGGGAGCGGCCGGAGCCAGGGGGGATCGGAAGTGGCCGAGGGCGAAGCCACCGCCGAAGACGGCGAGAAGGCAGAGGCGGAATGACCAATGACCAATGTCCAATGACCAAGGAGAGGAGGGGCGGCGCATGGGGAAGAGCAGGGAGCTAGGAGCGTGGAGCAGGGAGCCAGACGCCGGATGCCGGCGGCGGGGGTGAGGAGGTTTCGAGGGTGGCGAGGGCTTCGCGGGATGCGGCGTGGTCGGGGGCGTCGGAGAGGACGCGGCGGAAGGCGGCGGCGGCTTCGGCGGGGCGGCCGGCGGCGAGGAGGACGCGGCCGAGGCCGTGGCGCGCCTCGAAATCCCCCGGGTGGCGCACGAGGTGGGTTTGGAGCGTGGCGGCGGCGTCGGAAAAGCGGCCGAGCTCGAGCTGGGTTTGCGCGAGGTCGATGCGGGCGGGGTCGAGATCGGGGGCGAGGCGGAGGACTTCGCGCAGTTCGGGTTCGGCGTCGGCGACGCGGCCGAGGGCGAGGAGCGCGCGGGCCAAGCTGTGGCGGATCGCGGGATCGGCGGGGGCGGCGGCGACGGCGCGAAGGAGGAGCGGTCGGGCCTCGTCCACACGTCCGGAGGCGGCGCGGAGGAGGGCGAGGTTGTGGAGCGCGAAGGCGTGGGCGGGGGCGAGGGCGACGACGCGCTCGAAGCAGGCGGCGGCCTCGGCGGGGCGCTCTTCGGCGAGGCGAACGAGGCCGAGGTGGTAGCGGGCCTCGACGTAGTCCTCGTGGAGGGCGAGGGCGCGTTCGAGGTGCGGGCCGGCCTCGGCGGCGCGGCCTTCGGCGAGGAGGCGGCGGGCGAGGAGGAAACGCGCCTCGGCGAGTTTGGGGTCGAGGTCGAGGGCGCGGCGGTAGTGCGCGGCGGCCTCGGCGGGGGCGCCGGTGGTTTCGAGGACCTGGCCGAGGTCGGACCAGGCCTTGGCGTCGGAGGGGGCGAGCTCGGTGACGCGGCGGAAAAGCGCGAGGGCCTCGGCGGGGCGGCCCTGGACGAGGCGGGCGTTGGCGAGGTTGGCGAGCGCGGAGGGGTGGTCGGGCTTGAGGGCGAGGGCGCGTTCGAAGCAGGCGACGGCGGCGTCGGCGCGGCCCTCGCCGAGTTCGAGCACGCCGAGGTTGTTGTGCGCCATGAAGGTGGACGGGCTTCGGGCGATGGTGGTTTCCCAGAGGGCGCGCAGGTCGTGGTATTGGCGGCTTTGGCGCCAGCTCAGGGTGGCGAGGCCGAGGAGGAGCGCGCCGCAGAGAAGGGGAGGGAGGGTGGCGTGGACGGCGCGAAGTCGCGGGGCGAGCCGGGTGAACGCGGCGCCGGCGAGGGCGGCGGGGCCGACGAGGGCGACGTAGACGTAGTGGTCCGCCACGAAGGTGTAGCGGAAGGTGTAGAGCATGAAGAAGCCGAGGAGCGGCAGGAGCGTGGCGGCGAAGAAGACGAGGGCGGCTTCGGGCCCGCGGCCTAGGCGATGGCGCAGGGCGAGAACAAGGGCGGCGAGGGCGCCGAGGGGGAGGAACCAGGCCCAGGCGGCGGGCGAGCGGGCGTCGATGGTCCAGAGCGGATAGATGAACGTGAGATTATCCGGCCAGAGGAGTTTGCCGAAATAGAAGCAGAGGGCGCGGGCGGCGATGAGGATGCGGTCGATCGGACTGTAGAAGAACTCGGCGCCGACGGTGCCCTGCTGGTGGCGTTCCCACCAGACGGAGACGAGGCCCATGGCGAGGCCGAGGAGGACGAAGGGCGCGATCTGGAGCCAGCGGCGGAGGTCGAGCGGACGACGGCGTATCCAGAGAATGAGGACGAGGGCGGCGGGGAGGGTGCAGGCGGTGGTCTTGCTGAAGAGGGCAAGCGCGTGGCAGCCGAGGGCGGCGGCGTAGAGAAGCAGGGAGCGGGGAGCAGGGAGCGAGGAGCCGGAGGGGGCGCCGGAGGGGGAGCCGGAGGACTGATCATGGGCGGGACGCCCGTGCCACTTTGCGGACTCGGAATCGTGAGCTGGAAGCTCACGCCACTTTACGAAGCGCTCCCAGGCCAGGAGGGCGAGGAGGCTGAAGAAGAGCGACTGGACGTTTTTCAGCTCGGTGATCCAGGCGACGGACTCGACCTGAAGCGGGTGGAGCGCGAAGAGAGCGGCGCCGAGCCAGGCGCCGGGGATGGCGAGGCGGGAGAGGAGGCGCCAGACGAGGAGCGCGTTGACCGCGTGCAGCAGGATGTTGACCCAGTGGTAGCCGGCGGGATCGAGGCCCCAGAGGGCGTGTTGCGCGCGGAAATTGGTGTAAACGAGCGGAAAGTATTGGGAGGGGGAGTCGGTCGAGAACCAGATGCGGCG
>CAMLNJ010000411.1 GCA_946481225.1 uncultured Verrucomicrobiota bacterium
CCCGCCGGCGCCGGCCTCTCCTCCAGCGCCGCGATCGAGCTCGCCTCCGCCCTCGCCTTTCTCGGCGTCACCGCGCAGTCGCCCGACCGCGAGACGGTCGTGAAGATCGGCAAGCACGCCGAAAACAACTTTGTCGGCGTTCCCTGCGGCATTCTCGACCAAGGCGTCTCCGGCTTCGGCAAAAGCGGCAGCCTCGTCTTCATCGACTGCGCCGGCCCGCGCTTCTCCACCGTGCCCATGCCCGCCGGCGCGAGCTTCTGGATCTTCAACACCCACACGAAGCACGCCCTCGTCGACGGCCTCTACGCCGCCCGCCACCGCGAGTGCATGAGCGCGGCGCAGGCCCTCGGCGTGAAGCTGCTTGTCGAGGTCTCGCCCGAGGGGCTCAAGGCCGCCGAGGCGAAGATCGATCCGACCGCCTTCAAACGCGCCCGCCACGTCGTCGAGGAGATCGCCCGCGTCGACGCCTGCGTGAAGGCGCTCCAGGCCGGCGACCTCCCCGCCGTGGGCAAGCTCCTCACCGCCTCGCACCGCAGCTCGCAGAACCTCTTCGAGAACAGCACGCCCGAGCTCGACTTCCTCGTCGACGCGCTCGTGGCCGAGCCCGGCGTCTTCGGTTCCCGCCTCACCGGCGGCGGCTTCGGCGGCGCCGTCATGGCCCTCGCCGGCCCCGGCTTCACCGCCGCGCACGCCGAGAAGGTCGCCCTCGCCTACGCCGCCAAGTTCGGCGAACGCCCCGACGTCCTACCGATGGGCGTCGGCGAAGGCGCGACCGTCCTCTGATTTCAATACAGCGGCACGGGCGTCCCGCCCGTGGGGAGCGGCCGGGCATCTTGCCCGGCCGCTCTTTTTCACCTAGCTTCCCGCTCCACCGCCGTCCTCGCCTTTCCCCTCCCATGAGCGCTTCCGCCGCCGCCGATTCCGTCTCCGCCCCTTTCGATTCCGTCGAAGACGCCATCGCGGACATCGCCGCCGGCCGCCCCGTGATCGTCGTCGACGACGAGGACCGCGAAAACGAGGGCGACCTCATCATGGCCGCGTCGAAGGCGACGCCCGAGACGATCAACCTCATGATCCGCTACGGCAGCGGCATCGTCTGCGTTCCGATGCTCGGCCACCAGCTCGACCGCCTCGGCCTCGGCCCCATGGTCGCGCGGAATCGCGAGGTGCATCGCACCGCCTTCACCGTGAGCGTCGACGCCGCCCAGGGCGTGACCACCGGCGTGAGCGCGCACGACCGCGCCGTCGCGATCAAGATCCTCGCCGATCCGGCGGCGGGCGCCGATCAACTCGTGCAGCCCGGGCACGTCTTTCCGCTTCGCGCCCGACCCGGCGGCGTGCTGGAGCGCGCCGGCCACACCGAGGCCGCCGTCGACCTCGCCACCCTCGCCGGCCTCGAGCCCGCGGGCGTCATCTGCGAACTCGTCAACGACGACGGTTCCATGCAGCGCCTGCCGCAGCTCGTGGAGTTCAAGCGTCGCTTCAACCTGCGCATGATCTCGATCGAGCAGCTCATCGCGTATCGGTTAAAGCAGGACAAACTCGTCGAGAAGATCGGCGAAAGCGCCTTCGCCTCCGCCTACGGCGACTTCATCGCGCACGTCTTCCGAAGCCGCCTCGACAAGCGCCATCACCTGGCGCTCACGCTCGGCGCGCTCGACCCCGACACGCCCGCCCTCGTGCGCGTGCACAGCGCCAACGTCCTCGCCGACGTTTTTCGCGGCCGCGGCTGCGGCACGCCCGGCGACGTGCTCGACGCCAGCCTCAAGGCCATCGCACGGGAGGGCCGCGGCGCCCTGCTCTACATGGAGCCGCTCAACGCCGGCGAAAGCATCCTAGCCCGCCTGGCCCCCCCCTCGGGCGCCGCCGCAAACGCCGGTCGCGCGGACGAACCCGCCGTGCCGGCGATGGACCTCCGGGACTACGGCATCGGCGCGCAGATTCTCGGCGCGCTCGGCCTGAAGAAAATCCGTTTGCTCAGCAGCAGCCATCGCAAGCTCGTCGGGCTCGAGGCCTACGGCATCGAACTGGTCGAGCTCGTCGAGCCGCGCGAGTGAAGCGGGAGCGTTTCCGGTAAATGTGCAGCCGCCCGGTTTCGGGCGCGCTTCCCCGTGCCTATGCGACGGAGCGATACCGGTCGGCTAGGCTGTGTCTTGTAAATAAACCGGGGCAGCGTGAGCGCGTAAGGGCGCTATAAATCCGGCCGACACGGCCGCGGCCACCCATGCAGCGAGAATCCACGTCCCGTCGCCCGGCGGCCAACAAAAAGGCGGTCGACCGGGCAACGCCCGATCAACCGCCTGCTGAAAAGCCGGCCCGAAACCAGCGCCTCGGGAAATCCCGGGGCGAGGTCGGGCCCTCGAAAAAGCGCGCCTTACTCGGCCTTCTTTTTCTTACCGCGAAGGGCGAAAACAAGCATGATGCCACCGAAAACCAGCAGCACGAGGCCCCACCAAAGGTTGATGTTCAGGCCGAGGGATTTTTTGTAGATCTCGTCACCTTGGGTGAAGAGTCCGTAGCCGGCGAGCATCACGCCGTAGATGGTGAACAGGATGCCGATGGGAAGACGAAGGTCCATGGTGGGGGAGGGTTACCAGAAGAGGATATTGAGGATGATGCAGACCACGAGCACGATGCCGCCGAGGACGGCGGGGCGGGCATACCAAGGGTCGTTCGTGGAACGATCTTGCGGGGTGAGCGAGTAGACCAGACCGCGCAGCTCCTCGTCGGAGCGGCGGTGGCCGGAAACGAGAGAGAAGACGAGGTTGACGACGAAGGTGACGGTGAACGCGACGATCGCGACCCAGAAGCCCTGAGACATTTCCTTCGGGAACTCGACAAGCGGGTGGAGCCAGGCGCCCTTGACGCCGGGCGTGTTGCCGGCCGCGAGCGAAAGGCCGTGGAAGCAGACGGCGGAGGAGGTGCCGACGACCAGGCCCCAGAACGAACCGGTGTGGTTGGAGCGGCGGGTGAACATGCCGAGCAGGAAGGTCGCGAACAGCGGGGCGTTCACGAAGCCGAACACCAGCTGGAGGATCGACATGATGTTATTGTAATTAGCCGCCACATACGCGCAGCCGATGGCGAGCACGATGCCCGCGACCGTGGCGACCTTGCCCATGCGGAGGAGCTGGGCGTCGGTCTTCTTCGAGCCGCGCTGGTAGATGTCGTAGGTCCAGACCGTGTTGAAGGCGGTGACGTTCGCGGCCATGCCGGACATGAACGAAGCCATGAGGGCGGTCATTGCGAGGCCGAGGAGTCCGTTCGGGAAGTAGTGGAACATCATCGAGGGCAGCGTCTGGTTGTAGTTCAGCGCACCGTCTTTCATCGGGATGGCGTAGCCGCTGGCGACGGCGTCCTTGGTGAGAGCGAAGGCGATCATACCGGGAAGGATGATGATCGCGGGGAAAAGCATCTTCGGAATCGCGCCGATGATCGGAGTGCGGCGGGCGGCGCCCATGGAGTCGGCGGCCATCGCGCGCTGCACCTCGGCGAAGTTGGTGCACCAGTAGCCGAAAGAGAGAACGAACCCGAGGCCGAAGAGGATGCCATACCACGGAACACCGAGGGGATTTTCGACGCCGCCGGTGCCGGCCCAGGAATGCATGGCCTGGGGATTGTGCTGAGACATCTTGGCGACGAGGCCTTCCCAGCCACCGACATCGCGGAGACCGAGGTAGGCGAGCGGGGCGATGCCGAGGACGATCATGAAGAACTGAAGCACCTCGTTGTAGATGGCGGAGCTGAGGCCGCCCTTGAGCACGTAAGCGAGAACGATGGCGGAGGTGACGATGAGCGAGACGTGGTAGTTCCAGCCGAGAAGGAAATTGAGCAGATCGGCGAGCGCGTGCATCGAGATGCCCGAGGAGAACACGGTCATCACCGCGAAGGAGAACGAGTTGAAGGTGCGCGTGCGCTCGTCGTAGCGC
>CAMLNJ010000412.1 GCA_946481225.1 uncultured Verrucomicrobiota bacterium
GCTCGTCCATGAGGATGACCTCGGGCTCGACCGCGATGGTGCGGGCGATGCAGAGGCGCTGCTGCTGGCCGCCGGAGAGGCCGAGGCCGGACTCGTGGAGGCGGTCCTTGACCTCGTCCCAGAGGGCGGCGCCGCGTAGCGATTTTTCCACTACCTCGTCGAGGCGGGTCTTGTTGTTGATGCCCTGGATGCGGAGGCCGTAGGTGATGTTCTCGTAGATCGACTTCGGGAAGGGGTTGGACTTCTGGAAGACCATTCCGACGCGCTTGCGGAGCTCGATGGGATCGACGGAGGGGCCGTAGATGTCGACGCCGCGGATCTTGATCGAGCCGCGTTTGACGGCGGTGCCGTCGATCAGGTCGTTCATGCGGTTGAGGCAGCGGAGGAGGGTGGATTTTCCGCAGCCGGAGGGACCGATGAAGGCGGTGACGCGTTTGTCGGGGATCTGGAGCTTGATGTCGAAGAGGGCCTGTTTCGCTCCGTAGAAGAAATCGAGGCCGTGGATATCGATCAGGATCCGGGCGGGCTCGGCGCCGGGCGCGCCGGCGGGCCGCGGCGGGGTGGCGAGCGGTCGGGGCGCGGCTGCGGAGGAGGCGGGTTCCATAAACGCGGAGGAGGACATCGTAGGAAGAAGTCGAAGGTCGGAAAGTCGAAGGTCTAAAGTTGGGTGCTGCGCCGCCGGGGCGGCGCAGGGAGGCGAAGGAAATTTTTAGCGTGGGGCGCGAAGCGCGGACGAGACGTGAGACTTTTGACTTTAAGACCTGCGACCGTGGCGAGGCGCGGCGAGGTCGCGCCTCACCACTTGTAGCGGCCGCGGAGTTTGTTGCGCAGCAAGATGGAGCTGCCGGCGATGAGCGCGACGATGGCGAGGAACACGAACGCGGTGCCGTATTGGACGCGCTGGGTGTATTCGTTTTGCGGGATCTTCGAGGAGACGACGTAGATGTGGTAGGGAAGGGCCATCACGCCTTGGAAGAGGAAGTCGGAGGCTTTCTCGACGTCCCAAGGGAGCTTGTCGCGCACGACGTAGGCGGCGGTGAACATGATCGGCGCGGTCTCGCCGGCGACGCGGGCGATGCCGAGGATGGACGAGGTGAGGATGCCCGGCAGCGCATAGGGGAGGACGTTTTTGCGGATGGTCTGCCACTTGGTGGCGCCGAGGGCGAGGGAGCCTTCGCGGAAGCCTTTGGGCACGGATTTGAGCGCCTCCTCCGAGGCGGTGATGACCACGGGGAGCACCATGAAGGCGAGGGTGAACCAGCCCGAGACGAGCGAGACCTTGAGGTCGAAGTAGATCACGAACATCGCGTAGCCGAAGAGGCCGAAGACGATGGAGGGCACGCCGGCGAGGTTGAGGATGGCGAGGCGGATGAAGCGGACGAAGGCGGAGTCGTGGGCGTATTCGCTGAGGTAGATGGCCGAGGAGACGCCGAGTATCAGCGCGATCGTCATGGAGCCGACGACGAGCAGGACGGTGCCGACGATGCAGGGCCAGATGCCGCCGGCGGCGTAGACGTAGCTGGAGCTTTTGAACTTGGGAGCGGGTTGGCCGGCGGCGGCGGCCTTGGCGGTCTCGGTCGCCTGGAAGGTGCGATATTCGGCGTCGCCCAGCTCCATCTTTCGTCCCTCGTGCTCGAAGACGTAGAGGGTTTCGGGCGCTTTAAAAAGGAAGGTGTTGGTGACGTAGGGAAACCGGTCCGTGGTCCGGAAGCCGGCGGCGACGGTGGGCGCGCCTTTCCAGAGGATGTTGGCGAAAATGATGAGCCCGCAGACGAGGACGAGGTAGGTGGCGAGGCGGAAAATCCAGGCGACCGCGGTCTCGGCGCGGCGCGCGCCGCCGGGGCGGGGGGCGAAGGGGTTGGCGCCAGGAGCAGGGAGCGAGGAGATGGGAGCCTGAAGCTCGGATCCGGAGGCGGAAGATGTGGCGGAAGAGGACATGGCGGACGCGGCTCAGCCGATGGAGAGCTTGTATCTGCGGACGATCTTCTGCGCGAAGAAGTTCAACAGAAGGGCGATGAGGAAGAGCAGCAGGCCCACGACGAAGAGCGCGCGGTAGTGGATGCTGCCGGGGACGACCTCGCCCATCTCCTGGGCGATGATGCCGGTCATGGTGTGGACGGGCTGGGTGACGACGCCGAGGCCGGCGGAAAAGTCGGGGATGGAGATGCGGTTGCCGGCGCAGAGGAGCACGACCATCGTCTCGCCGATCACGCGGCCGAGGCCGAGGAGGACGGCGGAGATGATGCCGGAGAGCGAGGCGGGGACGATGATGCGGATGATGGTCTGGAGGCGGGTGGCGCCGAGGGCGTAGGAGGCCTCCTTGAAGGCGCGGGGGACGTTGTTGATGGCGTCCTCGGCGAGCGTGAAGATGGTCGGCACGGCGATGAGGCCGAGGAGGCAGCCGGCGGTGAGGGCGTTGAGGCGTTCGGGGAAGGGGAAGCCGGGGACCCACGAGAGCCAGGACCAGCCGGAGGCGTGGCGGAGGAATTCGCCGAGCACGGCGATGCCGAAGAAGCCGAGCACGACGGAAGGGATGGCGGAGATGAACTCGATGGCCGGCTTGATGGCGCGCTGCTCGGCGGGGGTGGCGAGCTGGTTGACGTAGATGGCTGCGCCGACGCCGAGGGGGACGGCGAGGGAGAGGGCGATCATCGAGACGAGGAGCGAGCCGGTGAAGAGCGGGACGACGCCATACCAGTCCTGCCAGAAGCTCGCGGTGAGCCATTGCTTGCCGAAGACGAAGGCGGTGAAAGCCTGGCTGAATGGGACCGGCTCCTCTGGGTTCCACGATTTCATCGCGGCGGCGGTGGCCGGGAAGGTGGCGAGGTAGTCGCGGGTGAGGCGTTGGAAACGCTCCATGCGCTCCGTCAGCTCGGGCGCGGGGACGGCGGGCGGGGTGGCGACGAGGCTTTCGAGCGATTTGGCGAAGGCCGAGGCGCTTTCCTCGTAGAGGGAAAAGGTGCCGGTGACGGCGGCGAGTTCGGCGGCGAAATCGATCCGCTCGATCTGGACGGCGGCGGCCTCCTCGGGTTTGCCGGCGGCTAGGAGCTGGGCGCGCTTCTCGGCGAAGTTGAGGTTGTTTTGGTGGCGAGTCTTGATCGCGACCGCGACGTCGCCGAGGTCGGAGACGAGGCCGCGGATCGGCTCGACGGCGTCCGAATAGCGGCCGGCGAAGTCGTCGAAAGGGGCGAGGCGGGCGTTGGCGTCGGCGAGGGACAGTTTCTCGACGTCGGTATGGTGGCGGAGACTGCGGAGGCGGAGGTCGGACAGGTAGCGGGTGAGCGCGGTGTGGTCCTTCTCCTGCTGCCGGATGAAGTCGACGTATTCGAGGCCGGCCTGGCGGTAGATGGTGAGGTTGTCGCGGTTCTGTTCGAAGAAGGTGGAGCCCTCGCGGAAGAGGAAGAGGGTGATGAGCGCGAGAATGATGACGGCGACGAAGGCGTTGCCACCAAAGAAGCCCTGGATGCACTCGTCGAGGGTGAGGCCAAGAAAGCGCGTGCGTGCCTTTTGAATGCGGAAGGTTGGCGCGGCGGTGTCGTCGGCGTTCGGCGTGGTGGGCTCGGGCGGCATCGGGCGTGGAAGGTGGGTAAAGGGCAGAGCGACCCCGGGGGACGGTCAAGCGGGGCTCTGTGACAATGAGGTTACGCTTTCGTAAGCGCAGAATAAACAGGCCAATGGAATGTTACGATCCCTTGTGGATTGTGACATTTTCCGGATTCTGGCGGAGGCGGTGAAACAAAAAGCCCGGCGCGGTTCCCTGGGCGGGGCCGAGCCGGGCTACGTGGGCGGAGGTGTTTTAGACGGGAGCAGGATGCTCCCGCTACTTTACTTCACCGCGGGGATGAAGCCGACCTTTTCGACGATGGCCTGGCCGGCGGGGCTGAGGGTGAACTCGATGAACTTGGCGGCTTCGCCGGAGGG
>CAMLNJ010000413.1 GCA_946481225.1 uncultured Verrucomicrobiota bacterium
GTGGCGGCGGGTCTCGGATCGTGGCCTCAGTAAACCAGGTCGCGGTAAAGCCCGTGTGTGGGCGGATCGGGGAAATTGTTAAGATCGGGTAAGGGCGAAGGTCCGAACCGCACGCGCGATGCGATTTTTGGGGTTGGTCTGCCCGGAAGCAGACGCAAGGTTGTGGAACTATGAAAATCGTCCATGCGGCGAGCGAACTCTTCCCCTATGTGAAGACCGGAGGCTTGGCCGACGCGGTGGCGTCGCTCGCGGGCGCGTTGGCCGCGCGCGGACATGAGGTGTCGGTGTTTTTGCCGGGCTACCGAAGCGTGGTGGATCATCCCGACGCGGCGGACGCGGAGACCTTGCTGCGGCCGAAGATCGAGATGGGCGACGTTTTCATGAGCGGCGAGATCCGCCGGTTCTCGCCGCGCGAGGGCGTCACCGTTTATCTCGTGTGCCGCGACGAGTTTTTCGACCGGCGCAATCCCTACGGCACGGGCGAGCGCGACTTCGAGGATAACCACCATCGGTTTATTTTTTTCTGCAAGGGCGTGGTGGAGGCGATGCGCCTGCTGCGCATGAACGCCGACGCGGTGCATTGCCACGACTGGCAGACGGGCCTGCTGCCGTTGCTGCTGCGCCACGCGGAGCAGCGCCACGGCGACATCCTCGCGATGCGCACGGTGTTCACGATCCACAACCTCGCGTTCCAAGGCGTGTTTCCCATGCGTTCCTTCTACCGCACGAACCTGCCGGAGGAGCTGATGGGCATCGATGGCGTCGAGTTCTACGGGCAGATGAGCTTCATGAAGGCGGGCATCCTGTTCTCGGATCGTGTGACGACGGTGAGCCCGACCTACGCGAAGGAGATCCAGACGCCGGAATTCGGCTTCGGTCTGGAGGGCGTGGTGGCGGCGCGCGCCGAGGATTTGCGCGGCCTGCTCAACGGCGTGGACCGTTCGATCTGGAATCCGGCGACGGATCCGCTGCTGCCCGCGACCTACACGATCGAGGACCTCAAGGGCAAATGGCTTTGCCGCGAGGAACTCATGCGCCGGCACGGTTTCGACCCGGATTTCGGCGGGCCGATTTTCGGCATGGTTTGCCGGCTGACGGCCCAGAAGGGCGTCGATCTCGTGCTGGCGAACCGGGAGTTCTTCAAACGCGAGAACGTCCGCCTGGTCGTCCTCGGCCGGGGCGATGCGGAGCTGGAGAAGGGGCTGCGCGAGCTGGCCAGCGCGATGCCGAAGCGGGTGGCGCTGAGCACCGAGCGCGACGAGACGATGAGCCATCTCGTGACGGCGGGCAGCGACTTCTTCCTCATGCCCTCGCGCTTCGAGCCCTGCGGCCTGAGCCAGATGTATTCACAGGGCTACGGCACGGTTCCGATCACGACCCGGGTGGGAGGCCTGGCGGACACGGTCGTCGATCTCGACGAGAATCCAAAGCGCGGAACGGGTATCCATGTTCCGGCTACGGCGGAGGGTTTGCTCTCCGGGCTCGAGCGCGCGCTGCGTCTCCACCGGGACGTGAAGAAGCTGGTCGAGGTGCAGTTGCGAGGCATGCGCCGGGACTTTGGCTGGGGCGAGACGGTGCGCGCCTACGAAGGCCTCTACGCCGACGAGGAGTGAGCGTGTAGCCGCGCCCGTGCCGGGCGCGTTTGCGGGGCAAGTCGCGCGGACTGAAGCACACGGCCGACACGGCCGTGGCTACAATTCCAATCCCCGGGCCTCAGGCCTTGGGCTTCGAGGTGTCCTCGTGGTCGCTGAACTTGCTGGTGACGGTTTGCTCGAAGTCGCGGAACCAAAAGCGCTTTCCGCGGACCTTCATCGTGGATTCGAGCGGGAGCGCGGGCCGGCCGTCGACGGGCGGGGAGTAGACGAGCGTGGTGCGGGCCTCCTCTATGGTGAGGCTGCCGGCGGGTTTGAAGGGGCGGAAGTTGAACAACTCCACGCGCACGATGGCGCCGGTGGGGCGGTCGAGGGTGACGCGCGCGCGCATGTGGGCGGCGGCGGTGTCGGTCTCGGAGGCGGGCTTGAGCGCGAACTCGTAGGTCGCGGCGCGCTCGTCCTGCGCGGAGAGGGCGGCGCGGGCGTGGTCGAACTGGGCGGCGAGATTGGACGAGGAGTCGTAGGACGGGCGGGTGTCGCGGTAGCGTCGCTGCGCGGCTTCGTCGGGGACCGCGCCTTTGTCGGAGAGGAGGGTCCAGCGGGCGGAGCCGCGTTGGCGCGGGTCGAAACGCTCGACGAGTTCCTTGCCGCCGCCGGAGGTCGTCTGGGTGAAGGCCCAGCCCTTCGGCCCTTCGGCGCGGAAATGGTCGAGCGCGTTGCTCAGCTCGGGCGGGAGCGAGGGAAGGATGGCGCCGAAATTTTCGGCCGCGGGATCGGCTTTGGGCGCGCAGGCGGGGAGCGTTACGAGAAGCGCGAGAGCGGAGACGGCGAGGACGAGGCGGCGGCGGAACGGAGACGAGGGCACGAAGGAATGTGTTTTGACCGAGGATTACGGGGTTGCGCGGGGATAATGGCAGGCTATTTTTTCGGCGCGGGCGTTCCCGACGCGCCCCCTGGCATGTAGTTCCCTCCGCGAATGTTCGTATTACGAACATTCGCGGAGGGGGCGTTTCCGAATGAAAATCCGGCGTGAATGTTCGTATTACGAACATTGGGCCGTGGGCGGCGGCGCCTGCGGGGGGGGGCGACGGGAATGGGCTCGAGGAGGTCAGGCGAGCGCGGCGACGCGGGGGGCGGGGGCGCCTTTGCGCGGGGGGGGGAGAAGGTCGCCGACGGCGCGGCCGAGGAGGGCCCGGCCGATGGGCGACGACGGCGTGACGACGGTGATCTCGCGCGAGGCGTCGTCGGGCGAGGGGACGACGAGTCCGCCGTTGGTCGGGCCGAGGAGCAGGAGGTCCTGGCGTCTGCCGTGGTCAAGGGTCACAAGGCTGCCGAGCTGGGCGCGGTCGTGGCCGGCTTCGGGAAAGCGCAGTGCGCGCCAGGCGGCGAGGGCCGCGGCGAGCTCGGTGGCGAGGCGCGCCTGGCCCTCGGCGAGGTAGGCGGCCTCCTGCGCATGGGTGTCGTATTTGTTTTCGGCGCGGCTTTCCTCGCTGATCGACTCGTCGCGGGCGTCGAGCGCGGCGTGGGTCTGGCGGGCGAGTTCGGCCTCGAGGGCGGCGAGCACGGCGGCGCGGAGGGGTTCCTTTGACATAAGCATGGAGCGTCGGGAACGCGTGAATACGGAGCAAGCCGGGGTTGCGGTCGGAGGCGGGCTCGGGATGTCGGAGGTGTTTTCATCGCACGACCGGCACGCGGTCTCCGAGGCCGAACCGGTCTTCGCCGCAGGCTGGTGAGGGACTGCGGCTGGCGCATTCTTCCAACGCGAGCCTCCGGAACATCGATCCGGGGATGGAGATTCTCGGCATGACCTACGTGGTCGATTGCCGCAGATGTCCGCGCGGCCGCGGAGCGCGCCGCTCAGGCGACGGGAGGGGGCTCGAAAAGTATTTCGCGCGGCGCGCCGGCGGCGTCGAGCGTTTCGACTTTCAGCACCCGGAGGTGCGCGGCCTGGGCGGCGAGGAGGGTGGCGACGGCGGCGAAATCGGGATGCGTTTCCACGACCTGGCGGCCGAACTGAAGGTAAGTGACGCGGTAGGCGGCCTCGTCGTCGGAGAGGCGTCGCAGGGCGGGGGCGCCCGGAGCGGGGAGCGCGGAGCCGGAAGCCGTGGCAGGCCGCGAGGCGGCGACCGTGGCGAAGAACTCGGAAACGGACGCCGGGGCGGCGGCGCCGGCCTTTCGTTTGGCGCGACGGTCGGAGGGAAGCGCGGGTCGGGCGAAGGGATAGGGGCCGCGGAGCAGGCGCGTGATCTCCGTCTCCGCCGCGTGGATACGCAGGAAGAGCTCCTCGCGCTGGAGGAGGAGTTCGTTGACGCGGATTTGCCGGTC
>CAMLNJ010000414.1 GCA_946481225.1 uncultured Verrucomicrobiota bacterium
GACGAAAACTTCAACACCGCCTCCTCCGACTGGAACGCCGCTTCGGGCGACTGGAAAAAGGCCGACGGCGTCTATCGCCAAAGCGCCTCGGTCCAGCCCGCGCTCACCCGCCTCGAAGTTCCCCTCGACGGCTCCACCTACACGCTCAGCCTCAAGGCCCGCAAAACCGGCGGCGCCGAAGGCCTCCTCGTCGGCGTCGGCACCACCCCCGACAACTACTACTGGTGGAACCTCGGCGGCTGGGGCAACAGCCGCCACGGCGTCGAGCGCACCGTGTCCGGTTCCCGCAACCTCGTCGGAGGCAACGTGCCCGGCCGCATCGAGACGAACCGCTGGTATGACATCAAGATCGAGTCCGACGGCCGGCGCGTCCGCTTCCACCTCGACGGCGCGCTCATTCACGACATCGCCGGGACTCTGGAGTCCGCCACCCCGACCTTCGCCGCCTCCTGCGTGAAGGACTCGGCCAGCGGCGACCTCATCCTCAAGCTCGTCAACGGCGCCAACTCCTACGCCCCCGTCCGCGTCGAACTCGCCGGCGCCGGCAAACTTTCCACCATCGCCAAGGGCTCCGTGCTCTTCGCCGCCAATCCGTCCCTGGCCAACGACTATGGCAGCCCCCGCACCGTGCTCCCCCGCCCCCTGACCGTGCCCGTGGCGCCCCCCTTCAACTACGAAGCCCCGCCCAATTCGCTCACCGTTCTCCGCATCCCCCCGGCCTCCGGCCCTGCGGAGGCCCGCTCCGGCACCGCCGCGTCCTCGCACGACCCGCTCCAGTGGAACAACCCCATCGTCCTCAACCGTGCCGACCCGCACGTCTACCGGCACACCGACGGCTACTATTACATGACCGCGTCGCATCCCCAATACGACCGCGTCGAGCTGCGCCGCGCCCGCACCCTCGGCGGCCTCGCCACCGCCGAGCCCAAGGCCGTCTGGCGCAAGAACGACAGCGGCCCCATGAGCAAACACGTCTGGGCGCCCGAGATCCACTTCCTCGACGGCAAGTGGTATGCCTACTTCACCGCCGCCCGCATGGAGTCGCAGTGGGACCTACGCCTGTATGTCCTCGAAAACGCCTCCGCCAACCCGCTGGAGGGCGAGTGGACCCTGAAGCCCCGCATCGTCCTGCCGATCGACGTCCCCGCGCTCGACCACACCGTCTTCGAGCACCGCGGCGTGCGCTACCTCGTGTGGTCGCAGCGCCCATCCGGAGCGAAAGGCAGCGAAACTTTCATCGCGAAGATGGACACCCCCTGGTCGGTCACCGGCGATCAGGTCAACCTCTCCACGGCGACCCTGCCTTGGGAACTTCGCCAGCACCATGTCCAGGAGGGCCAGGCCGTGCTCATCCGCAACGGCCGCGTCTTCATGACCTATTCGGCCAACTCCACCGACTACAAATACTGCATGGGCCTGCTCACCGCCGACGCGGACGCCGACCTGCTCGACCCCAAGTCCTGGAAAAAGTCGCCCGAGCCCGTCCTCGATACCGACGAACAGGCCGGCCAATGGGGCCCCGGCCACAACAGCTTCACCACCACGCCCGACGGCAAGACCGACATCCTCGTGTATCACACCCGCAACTACAAATACGACGGCAACGATCCGCTCAACACCGGCGACCGCGCCACCCGCGCCCAGGTCGTCCGCTGGCGCGCCGACGGCACCCCCGACTTCGGCGCGCCCGTCGCCGACGGCTTCTACGCCGTCCCTGCCAAATGATCCGCGTCCCCGCCCAGATGAACACTCCCTCTTCCGCCATGCGCCTGCTCTCCGCCTGCGCCACCCTTGCCGCCCTCGTTTTCTCGGCCACGCCCGGGTCCATCGCCGAGGCCGCCCCGTCATCCGTGCCCGGGCCGACGGGCGCATATCTGTTCGCCCACTTCGTCGGAGAGTCCCCGCAAGGCGAACAGATCTACTTCTCCGTCAGCGAGGACGGCCTCCGCTGGACTGACCTCAACGACTCCAGGCCCGTCCTCGTCTCCACGCTCGGCGACAAAGGCGTGCGCGATCCCTCGATCATCCGCTCCCACGACGGAAAAAAGTTCTACGTGCTGGCCACCGACCTCCGCATCGCCAACGGCAAGGGTTGGGACGCGGCCCGCTTCCGCGGCAGCAAGTCACTCGTTATCTGGGAATCGACCGACCTCGTGAACTGGTCCGAACCGTGGATGGCCGATGTCGCCGGTGCCATCCCCGACGCCGGCTGCGCCTGGGCGCCCGAGGCGATCTACGACGCCACCGCGGGCGACTACTTCGTTTATTGGGCGACGATTTCTCCGCGAGACGGCGTGCGCGAGGCGCGCATCTACGGCGCGCGCACCAAGGATTTTCGCACGTTTACGCCACCCGAACTCTACATCGAACGCAACGGCTCCGGCGTGAACGGCGGCGACATCATCGACACGCAGATCATCGAGGTGAAGGGGAGGGAATATCGCTACTACCGCGCGTCTCGCGACACCCAGATCACGCTCGAGGGCGGCGACTCCATCACTGGCGCCTGGGAACGCATCGGCGACCTCGCCCACCTCGGCTACACCGCCCGGAAGGTCGAGGGGCCGATCCTCTTCCAGTTCAACCAAGAGCAAAAATGGGCCCTCCTCGTGGACCAATACGGCAGCAATGGCGGCTACCTCCCGCTCACCTCCACCCACATCGACGATCCCCGAGGCTTCCAAGTGGTCCCGCCTGACGCCTATTCCTTCGGCACCAGCAAAAAACGCCATGGAGGCATCCTGAACATCACCCGAAACGAGCTCGCCGCCCTCCGCGCCAAATGGCCCAGCCACCCCGTCGTGCGCCTCGTGCCGCTCTCGCAGACCGACACTTTCCTCCGCCATGCCAGGTTCCGCATCCGCGCCGACCGGGACATCCCTTCGGCCGACGACGCGCGCTGGCGTCTCGCGTCTGGTCTCACCGGCGAGGCCGGCACCGTCTCCATCCGTTCCGTCAACTTCCCCGACCATCACCTCGTTTTTGGCGCGGGCGGCCTTGCCCTCGCGCCGGACGACGGTCGTCCCGACTATGCCGTCCGCGCCACTTTCCAGCGCGTGCCCGGCCTCGCCGCTCCCGCCGGCGTCTCCTTTCGTATTCCCGGCGACAAGAACCGCTACCTCGTCCTGCATGACGGCGCGCTGATCCCCGGCTCCGCCGTCGAACCCCGCGACGCCACATTCCTCGTCCGCGACTGATCATGCCTCGAACGGAGGCGTTATTTCGGCACTTCCGCCATCGCCACGCTAACCACCGGCGCCTCCGCCGCCGGCCACAGCTACCAGCTCCAGACCAGCAGACCTCGCCGCCGGCTCTTGGCAAAACGCCGGCGATCCCGTCCCCGGCGATGGCTCGTCGATCGTATTCGAAACTCCATACGATCCCGCCGAACCCCGCCGTTTCTCCCGCGTCCTCCTCACGCGCTGATGTAAAACACGCCTGCCCCCCGCTGCGCGCCGCTGGCGAGGGGAGGGCGCATCTCGCGCGCGACGCCGTCTTGGGAGCATTGCCCCGTGGGACAGCATCCGCGACCACATGTTCGCACGCTCGGTGTTTACGATCTGTCGAGCGCCCGGTGGGTCATCGCGCGGCGCGAAGCGGCGGACATCCGGTTTCGCGTTCTGACGGACGACTCGAACCTCAAGAAAATGAGCCCGAGCACCGCCCGACTTGGCGGTGCTTTCGGCACCGACGCGCGAGTGGAAATACTCGTCGCGGACGGAAGCTACGACCGCGCCAAGGAGGTCGAAGGGTCGAAGCGGAATTCATCGCGGAATTCTGCAAGACATGACGCGAGGCCACGCGGCGCGGATGCACCGACTCCCCGCCAGGACGCCGATCCCGGCCACCACCGAGACCGCGGAAAGAACGCGCCGCGCCCGGAGAGGGCGCGGCGCGGTTTGTTTCGAGGGCGATCA
>CAMLNJ010000415.1 GCA_946481225.1 uncultured Verrucomicrobiota bacterium
GGACTCACGCACGGTTAGCGGATGCCGACTCCTCCTTGGAAGCAAAAGAACCGCCCGAAAGGAGGGGCGAAAACGGCGCTCACGCCGGAGTCGATCGCCTGGGCCCGGGAGCGTGCGCGGAACGCCGGCCGCCGGTATCCAAATCTTGTGGACAACATGGCGGCCGCGCGACGCCAGCAGGAGGCCGGGCGGGCCGGCGATGGCGGCAAGCGGATTCGGCCCTGACGCGGCTTGGCGCGCGTCGCGAGCCGGGCCGGCGAAACGACGTGCCGTTCACGCCGCGTCGACTTTGGCGCGGCGGGCGGCGGCTTGGTGGGCGAGGTGGTCTTTTCGGCTGAGAAAAAACCATTTCCTGCGGTGGGCGAAAACGAGGAATCCGCACA
The DNA here is from genome assembly GCA_946481225.1 of uncultured Verrucomicrobiota bacterium. The sequence continues at coordinate 384 of CAMLNJ010000415.1, forward strand.
AGGCCAGCAGAGGGAGCAGCCATGCGGCCGAGTCGTAGACGAACGACAATTGTTGCGCGCGCCGGATATCGGCTCGCAGCGCGTCGATGCGGGGACGGTCGGCGTAGCCGTAGGTCTCGGCGAGAGCGAGGACGCCGGACGCGGACTCGATGTTGACGAGGTTGGCGTTGAGGCTGGCGAGGGCGAACAGGAGGTCGGCGACGTAGGGATCCTTCGGCTTCACGAAGAGCATGCGTTCATGGAGCTGATAGGAGATCGCGTCTCGCACGTCCGCGGCGTTTCGCACGGCTCCGTCGGTAGGCAAAGGGGTCTCGGGTTTGACGCGCGAGGGCACGTCGACGAGGGGAGGGAAGGGGCCGGAACCATTTGCGGCGGCGGCACGGAGCTTGGCCTTGAGCACGAGGACGTGGACCCACTCGGTGCCCTGGTGCGAGTCGGGGTTGCGGCGCATGGCCTCGGTGATCCAGCGAAGGGCCTCGGCGTTGTCGCCGACGAGTTCGCAGGCGGTGCCGAGGTTGGCGGCGACGGAGTAGTCCCCGGGGGAGAGCGTCTCCGCGGTTTGAAGGAGGGCGCGGGCGGCGGCGTGGTTGCCGGCGTAGATGAGGTCGAGCGCCTCGGCCTCGAGCTTTTTGGCGGGCGTGGCGGGCGGCTTGGCGGACTTGCGGCCGACCGCCTCGGGCGGCATTTGCATGCGCTGGCGGAGTTGCGAGGCGTCGTGTCCGTGGCGCGAGCCGGCGTCGTGGCCGTCGAGATCGGTGCCCGGGGTGTTGAGGCAGGCGCAGGCGGTGGTGGCGAGGAAGAGCGGGAGCGAGAGGAGTCGAAGCAGCATGGGCGGGGATGGGGTGGCGCCAACCAGAGTGCCATGGATCCATGGGCTCCGTGTGAAGTCGGGATGAACTGGCGGTGAAATCCGACGGGAGCGGTCCCGCGCCGCCGATGCGTCGGGCGCTTTTCAGCCCTGCATCTGTTGCTGGAGATTGATGACGATGAATTCGGCGGGGTGGGCGATCGCGACTTTCACGGAGACGTTCATGACGCCGTCGAGGATGTCCTGCGCGGTCATGGTGGAGCCGAGACCGACCGACACCGAAAACGCGGCGGCGGGGGTGGCGCCGACGAGCGCGCCTTGCTGCCACTGGCTGGTGAGGAAGTTGGCGAGCATGCTTTGCACGAGGGACCAGGTGTTGGCGTCGTTGGGCGCGAAGACATAGGCTTGGCAGGCGAGTTTCATCGACTGCTCGAGCATGATCACCGTGCGGCGGACGTTGACGTAGCGCCAGTCGTCGCTGTTGCCGTCGAGGGTTCGCGCGCCCCAGACGATCACGCCTTGGCCGGGAAAGAGGCGGATGGCGTTGATGGATTTGCCGGTGGCGGCGTCGACGTTGAGGGGGGCCTGGTCGGAGTCGGTGAGCTTGAGGGTGACGTCGACGACGGACGCCAGGTCGATGTTTGCGGGGGCGCACCAGACGCCCTTTTCATTGTCGTTGAGCGCGTAGGCGCCGGCCATGGCGCCGGCGGTCGGGAGGACGTTCATGCGATCGAGCACGATGTTGTGGAGTTGTGAATACTCCGGGCTCGCGTTGAGGAGCGCGTTCTCGATCTGGAGGGCGCCGGGAAAGCCGGGCTGGCCGGCGGTGGCGATGTCGGAGAGGAGGGTTTGGAGCGGATCGCGGTCCGCGCCGGGGAGGACGGAGGAAAGGGTTTTGGCGCCGCCGAGGGTGGTGAAGTCGATGTCTTGGTCGGTCAGGACGGAAGTGCGGAGAAACGGATAATAGGCGACGCCGTAGTCCAAGGCGGCGAGGCCGATGGAGGAGCGAAAAGCCTGGATGTCGTCGGGCCAACGGAGGGGGTCGGGAGCGTCGCCGCCGATGATGTCGAAAAGGGCGACGCGAGACCCGGTGGACTCGCAGTGGAGGAGGATCTGTTGGTTGAGCGTCTGGTTGTCGGCGGGGCTCAGCAGGGTGGCGTCGGGGACGGCGATCAGGGTGATTTCGCCCTGCTGGAGCAAAGGGGCGAGGGCGCCGCTTAGCTCGGCGACGAGGATGTTGGGATTGATGAGCGGATCCGCCTTGGCCTTGGGCGAACCCGTGGCGGGTCCGTAAGGCCCGACGGATACGACATAACACGCGCCGCCGCCGTTGGCGTAGAACAGCTTCATGCTGTTGTAGAGATGGTAGATGGTGCCGGGGTCGGGCTCGATGTCGTAGCCTTGGCCGCCGATAACGATATCGGCGTAAGCGGGCGTCGGAGCGGGGACGGGGTGGTAGACGGCGGGTTGTTGCCTGGGTTCGGGGAGAGGCTGGCCGGTGGCGGGATCGAGAAGCCCGAAGCAGGTCATGAACTCTTGGATCGAGGCGATCGGCACGGGCCGACCGGTGCAGGATCGACCTTCGAAGGAGGCGCGGGCGGTGTAGCCGATGAAGGCCGGCACGGCGGTGGCCACCGGGACGACGGAGTTGGGAAAGGAGTTGATTTCCTGGACGTAAACTCCCGGGGCGCCGAGCGGGTTTTGCATGTTCATGGGTTGTGCTAGGCGTTGGAAATAAGTCTGATGCGGCGCGAGTGACGACCGAATAAGCAGCAGGTGCGTCTTTTCGTTTCGCCGGGGCGAAAGCCGAGGGGGGGGCGCGAACGCTTTGTCCCCAAAGAAACTAACGCGTGGAACCGGAATGATGTTTCGGGTTCAACGGTTTCGCGTCGGAAATCAACGCTGCACGCGGAGGCGCAGGAAGCGGCGCGGATGTTCCGACAAGGGGGCCGGGTCGGTGATGGTGACGAAGCCGGCCAGATTGGCCGCGCCGGTGGAGGGGTTGCCCTCCGTGGCGACGGCCGACCATGGCCCTGCGACCGAATCGGCGGCTTCGACGGTGTAGGTGAGCGCGGGGTCGGCGATGCGCGCGTAGGCGAGGGTGAGGTGGTCGCCCGAGCGGTCGAGCGCGACGGCTGGTCCGGATGCGGCTGCAGGGGATGCGCCGATGGCGTATTCGAGCAGGTTCGGCAGGCCGTCCCCGTCGGGGTCCGCCGAGTTGGCGGCGGCCCCGGCGTCGGCGGTGACGCCGAAGTTCGTCTGACGCCACGCGAGCAGGGGATCGGCGCTGACGGCGACCGAAAAGCTGGTGTCGAGCGTCGCGCCTTCGAGGTCGGTGCTCGTGACGTGGACGGTGGTCGCGCCGGTGCGCCCCGCGGCGGCGCCGAGCAGGAGCGTGTCGCCGGAAATCGAGGCGGTGACGAGCGCGGGGTCGTCGGACGAGACTTGGTGCGAAAGCGGCGCGACGCGGCTCACGGAGGTCTCGATGAAGTAGGGGCGGGCCAGATAGGGACCGGTGAGCGGGAGATCGGTCCAGGGTAGCTGGAAGGGATCGCCGGTGGTGTCGTAGACGCCGGCTGAGGCGATCTCGTCGGCCACGCCCATGCCGGAGCCGAGCACGCGGGCGAAGACGGTGAAGCCGCCGTTTTGCGCGTCGAGGTTGGCGGAGTTGTCGGCGAGATTGATGAACCACTGGCTGGTGGCGCTGT
>CAMLNJ010000416.1 GCA_946481225.1 uncultured Verrucomicrobiota bacterium
GCGCTGGCGGTGATGAACCTGCCGGAAGACGATCCCACCCGCCTGCTGTCCGGCGAGGCCTTCAAGGCTGCTGGCATCCATGGCGCGGTGGAAAGCGATTTCTTCGACTGGGTGGTCGCCGATGCGGACGGCGAGGCGCTGGTCCGCCGCATCATGGCCCATGTCCGCCGCTTCCGGCTGTCGGAGATCGAAAGCGACGTCCTTAAGATCCTGTATGAATCGCTGATCGACCGCGACGAACGCCATGGGCTGGGCGAATATTACACGCCGGACTGGCTGGCCGCCAAGGTGGTCCGTCATGCGGTGTCCAATCCGCTGGAACAGCGGGTGATGGATCCGGCCTGCGGATCGGGCACCTTCCTGTTCCACGCCATCCGCCATTTCCTGGCCGAGGCCGAGGAAGCCGGCATGGAGCCGGATCGCCGGGCGCTGGAGGCCTGCAGCTATGTCGCCGGTACCGACATCCATCCGGTGGCGGTCATCATCGCCCGCGTCACCTATCTGCTGGCGCTTGCCCCGGTCCTGTCGGCCCGCACGGGCGAGTTGTCGATCCCGGTTTATCTCGGCGACGCCATGCAGCTGTCGATCTCCGAATTCATGGCGGGCAAGGAGCTGACGATCCGGGTGCCGCCGCCGCCGGCCGGTGAGGGGCAGAGCGGCGCGCGGCGCGCCGACGGGCGCGAGCAGTTGGATTTCCCCGACACCTTCTGCCGCGATCCCGCGCTGTTCGACAAGGCGATCGAACGGATGCGCACCGGGTCGGAACAGGGGATGACGCGGGCGCAGATCGAAAAGGCGCTGTATCGCATCACCGAACAGCATTACCGTGCCGACGTGACCCGCGAACAGGAACTGGCGATTCAAGACCTGGGCAAGACCTATGTCACCTTCGACCGGCTGCGGCGCGAGGGGCGCGACACGGTGTGGGCCTATGTCGCCCGCAACCTGTCGCGTCCGCTGGCCTATTCGGCAGGCGGCGGCTGGGCGCAAGTGGTGGTCGGCAACCCGCCCTGGGTGGCATTCCGAAACATGAATCCGGTTCTTCAAAAGCGCTTCAAAGAACTCTCCAAAGGCGAGAAACTCTACGCTTCCCGCTCTCCGTCGCATAATGACCTTTGCGCATTGTTTAGCGTCAGAGCCGCCCATTTGTATCTACGATCAGGCGGAAAACTGGCTTTTGTACTTCCTATGGCTGCACTTACTCGCAGTCAGTTTGAGACTTTCCGCAAAGGTTCTTTCCACTCGGTTCGCATCGCATGGGAAGAAGTTTGGAGTATGGATGAATCCGTCCACCCCCTGTTCCCTGTGCCGTCTTGCGTGCTTTTTGGGAGAAAGCGGGCTGTTGGACAGAAGATCCCGGAGACCGTGAGAGCATTCAAGGGAACGCTCCCAATTCGTGATGCCTCAGAAGAGACCGCAAATCAATTTTTGCAAGTGTCGGAAAATTCAAAGGCACTTTCCGTAGCGCAGGCCGCCGGAGGATCCATATACAGAGAAATGTTCCGTCAAGGCGCTATTCTCGTCCCAAGAATGCTGTGCTTCGTCGAAAGAAAGCAATCCGGCCGCCTCGGTAGCGATCCATCCGCGCCACTGGTCATAAGCCGCAGAAGCAACCAAGAAAAGATGCCTTGGAAAGAAGCTAGTGCCATCGAGGGCAGAGTAGAACGAGATTTTCTGAGGCCAGTCCTTCTCGGGGAATCTATAGCTCCGTTTAGGGTCCTAAGCAAACTTGAAGCTGTTGTTCCCGCAACAAATTCCGGAACAATCCTCGATTCGGAAGGCGCTGCAAATAGAGGCTTTACCGATCTATTCGGATGGTTGAAGAAAGCTGAGGGTGTGTGGAACCTGCACAACCAATCCGAAAGATCGCTTACTGATCAGCTTAACTATATTGGCCAGTTGTCGTCGCAGTTTCCTATAAAAGCACTTCGAATCATTTATGCAAAGGCAGGAAAGAACCCGGCATGTGCTGTCATTCGAGATGATCGGGCTATAATTGATCATAAACTCTACTGGCATGCTCCTGCGAGTGAACCGGAAGCTTTCTACCTTTCTGCAGTCCTGAACAGCGAATCTTTGAGACAGAAAGCCGAGCGTTTCCAATCCCGCGGCCAATGGGGTGCACGCGATTTCGACAAGGTCGCCTTCAACCTGCCGATCCCGCGTTTCGACCCGGACAACGCCCTGCACCTCAATCTTGCCGATGCGGCGAAGCGAGCGGAGGAGCTTGCAGCGCTGGTGGAGTTGCCGGAGGCCATCCCATTCCAGCGCGCCCGGTCGCTGGTGCGTCGCGCCCTGACGGAGGCCGGTCTCTCCGCCGAGATCGACGGGCTGGTTGAACGGCTGCTCGACGGCGCGGCTGCACCCACCTCGGCTTAAACCCCCGTTAACCATAAATCCCCTATCGTTCCGGCCTACACCGACCGTGTGGGTCGGGCGGCAGGGGGTTCGCTTCCGATATGGCCAAGGGGTGGATGCAGGTTGGGCGCTGGGCCCGGCGGGCGGCGATCGGCGCGACGCTGGCGACCACCGTGACCGCCGCCGGTTATGCCGGGTGGCAGGAGATGCAGACCTCGCGCCTCCAGGCCCGGCTGCTGTCAGGCGTCGCCCAGTCGATGACCGTCTCCCTGCGCGAAGGCCCGAACCCGCAGGCGCGCTATCCCAAGCATGGGCCGTACAACGAGCGGCTCGGCTACACCGCCCTGCCCGGCTATCTCGAGTCGCTGACCCATGACCTCTATGCGGTCGAGCGGCAGGCCGTACTGTCGCCGGCGCTCGACCGCTTCATGGCCGGCGGCGGCTTTCCGATCTATCGCGAGAAGACGCAGGCCGGGCTGACCCTGCTCGACCGCAACGGCGCCGTCATGTATTCGGCGCGCTATCCGGAACGGGTGTTCGACGGCTTCGCCGATGTGCCGAAGCTGATCGCCGACACGCTGCTGTTCATCGAGAACCGCGAGTTGCTGGACGCCGACCAGCCGCGCCGCAACCCGGCGGTGGAATGGGACCGCTTCGGCGCCGCGGTGGCGATGCTACCCCTCCAGATGGTCCGGCCGGGCCAGCGTTCCCCCGGCGGCTCGACGCTCGCCACCCAGATCGAGAAGTATCGCCACTCGCCCGACGGCCAGACCACCGGCAGCGTGGAGAAGCTGCGGCAGATGGCCTCGGCCAGTGTCCGCGCGTACAGCGACGGCGAGGACACCACGCAGGCCCGGCGCCGCATCCTGGTCGATTACCTGAACTCCACCCCGCTGACCGCGCGGGCCGGCTTCGGCGAGGTGAACGGGCTGGGCGACGGGCTGTGGGCCTGGTTCGGCACCGACCTGTCCATCGCCAAGCGTGTGTTGGCGGAGCCGGCCCCGGACGCCCGCGCCCTGAAGCTGAAGGCCCTGGCTTACAAACAGGTGCTGGCCCTGCTGCTGGCGCAACGGCGGCCCTCGCATTACCTGATCCAGGACCGTGCCGCCCTCGACCGGCTTGCCGATGCCCATCTGCGGGCTCTGGCGCAGGCCGGGGTGATCGATTCGGCTCTGCGCGACGCGGCACTGACCACGCCGCTGGCCTTCCGCGAAGAGGCGCCGACCGCCCCCGCCACCTCCTTCGTCGAGCAGAAGGCGACCAACGCCATCCGCGCCCGGCTGCTGGGCATGCTCGGCGTTTCCAACCTCTATGCGCTCGACCGGCTCGACCTCACCGCGCAATCCACCCTGGATGCCGAGACGCAGGCGCGCGTGGTGGAGGTGCTGGGCAAGCTGAACGAGCCCGACTTTGCCCGCTCGCTTGGGTTGACCGGCGAACGGCTGCTCGACGCCCGCAACAACGACCTGTCCAAGCTGGTCTACTCGATCACGCTGTACGAGCGGGGTCCGGAGGCCAATTACCTGCGC
>CAMLNJ010000417.1 GCA_946481225.1 uncultured Verrucomicrobiota bacterium
CGCCCTTGGCTTCGAGGAGGTATTTGAGGCGGGCCTTTTTGCGGTTGGTGCGATCGCCGTGGTCGATGAAGACGCGGAGCATGGCGATGGCGACGGGGACGGCCTGGTCGGGGTGGAGGAGGAGGCCGGTGTCACGGGCGAAGTCCTTGTGGCCGGTGATGCCGCCGAGGTGCAGGCGGAAGTAGACGCCGGGGGCGACGCCGGAGATGGCGGGCGCGGCGGCGAGGGATTTTTCGGTGACGCGGGTGGCGAAGAAGCCGATGTCGTTGGTGTCGGCCGCGACGGAGAGGGAGCCGCCGTTGTCGAAGGCGATGTTGAACTTGCGGGGGAGGTCGAAGAGGTCGCGCTGGTTGATGACGTAGTGGTGGAGCGCGAGGGCGTAGGGACGGACGTCGAGGATCTCGTCGGCGCCAAAGCCGGAGTCGGGCGAGGCGGTGATGTTGCGAAGGTTGTCGGCGCCGGAGCCGCGGGAGCTGAGACCGAGCTCGGCGAGGCGCATGAGGACTTTGACGGTGTCCTTGGGCTTGATCTCGCGGAGCTGGAGGTTGCCGCGGGTGGTGACGTGGGCGTAGCCGCCGCAGAGTTCTTTCGCGAGGTCGGCGAGACCGTGGAGCTGGTGGCTCGTCACGCCGCAGCCCGGCATGCGCAGGCGGAGCATGAAGCTTTCCTGGTTGGGGGCGACGTAGAAGAGGCCGTGCCAGCGGAAGCGGAAGTTGTGCTCGGCGTCGGGGTGCTTGTCGGCGGAGGCGTGGGAGAGGAGGCGCTCCCAGCCGTCGAGCGGGTGCTCGGCATGTTTCCACTTCTCCTGCTGGCAGAGATCCTCGAGGGGGGTGTTGTGGAAAAGCGGGGAGCCGGGAGCAGGGAGCGAGGAGCCGGGCGCGGAGGCGGTGCCGGTGGCGGGCGCGGCGGAGCCGGGGGCGGCGAGGGCGCCGAGGTGGCCGGTGGTGGAGAGCGCGGCGAAAAAGCCCTGGAGATACTCCTTCTGGTCCGGGCGGAAGGGGGCGGAGTCGCCGGGCAGGGCGTTGGAAAGGGGATGGACGGGTGGTTGGGCGGCGCTCACTGGATAAAAATTGTCGGCGGCTGGAATAGCAGCGCCGGTGCCACCGCGTGCCAGTTGGCTCATGAATGCGCTGAATAAATTTCAGCCCGATCATGAACGATACTTGTTAATCAGGACTGGCGGATTCGGAGCCAGAGCTGGATCAGGTTGAGCAGGAGAAGCGCGCCGCAGATCAGCTTCCAGAAGGCGAGGGGATTGCGCTCCAGGAGCGGGGCGTCGGCGGGGTGGAAGGGCTTTACCTCAAGCGGGTTGGAGAGGTCGTGGGCCACTTCGGAGTAGTGCGCGTAGCGTTCCTCGGAAAGGGGGGAGAGGCAGCGGAGCAGGACGGAGTCGAGCCAAGCGGGGACGGCGGGGTTGTGCGTGGAGGGGGGCTTGGGCGGGCCGGAGAAGGTGGGCGTTTGAAAGCGCTCAATTTCGCCCTGCGGGAGGCGGAGGGTGAGGCATTCGTAGAGCGTGGCGCCGATGGCATAGATTTCCGTGCGCTCGCTGAGGGGGGCGTTGGCGAAGCGTTCGGGGGCGAGGTAGCTGGCGGTGCCGGCGCGGGGGGCGACGGAGTAGAGTTCGGCGGCGATACCGAGATCGATGAGCCGGAAGTCCCACGGGGCGGTGGCGGGCGCGGCGGGGTCGCGGAGGACGAGAATGTTGTCGGGCTTGATGTCGCTGTGGGCGAGGTCGAGGCGGGAGAGGTGCTGGGCGGCGCGGGCGAGGAAGGCGCCGAGGGCGAGGGCGCGCTCGACGGGGAGCGGTCCCTCGCGGAGGACGGCGCGGAGGGTGGGCGCGTCGACGTAGTCCTGCACGTAGTAGCGGAGGACGGGCGTGGTGGGAACCCGGGCGCGGACGAAGCCGGGGAAGTCGAGGCGGGCGGCTTGCCAGGCTTCGCGGAGAAAGCCGTCGGTGCGGGTTTCGTCGTTGGCGGCCTCGATCGCGGGAAATTTCAGGACGACGTGGCTCGCGCCGGTGGCGCCGGCGTCGGCGGGCTCGGCGGCGAGCCAGACGCGGCGGGAATCGTCGAGCGGACGGACGAGCGTGCCGTCGGGAAAGACGTCTCCGGCTTCGAGCTTGGGAACGATCTCGAGGGTTTGGCCGGGGCTGGCGGAGTCGTCGCGTCCGGTGACCTCGAGGACGAGGGCGGTGGCGTCGTCGGGGGTGGAGCGCTCCTTGTTTACGGGGAGATCAGGGTCTTGCGAGGCGGTGACGATGGCGCGGGCGGCGGCGGAACGGGAGAGGAGCTGGGCGAGGCGTTCGTCGCCGAGGGGGACGGCGACGCCGTCGGTGCAGAGGAGCAGGGTATCGCCGGGGGCGAGGTCGAGTTCGTGAAAGAAGGGTGCGGGCTCGGGCGAGAGGCCGAGGGCCTGGGTGAGGGCGCCTTCGAGGCCGGGGGTGGGCGAGAGGTGAAGTTCGGAAAGCCGGGAGAGGCGGCCGGCGCGGTGGAGATAGACGGGGGAGTCGCCGAGGCAGGCGAGGTAGGCGCGGGAGCCGGCGATCACGACCACCGAGAGCGTGGTGACGAGTTCGGCCTGCTCGTAGCGCGCCTGACTCTCGCGAAGGAGCTGGCGGTTGATTCGCGAGACGAATTCCGAGAGGGCGCGGCGCGGGCTCCAGGCGGCGGTGCGGGCGGAGAAGCAGTCGGCCAGCATCTCGACGGCACGGCGCGAGGCTTCGCCACCGGCGCGGGCGGAGCCGACTCCGTCCGCGACGACGGCGAGGGCGGTGTCGTCGCGGTAGGCGCGGAAGAGGACGGCGTCCTCGTTGACGCGGTTGGCGTGGCCGGGGGCGGAGTGGGTCGTGGTCCGGAGGTGGAGACGAGGCATGGTTCAGAGAACAGAGCGACAGAGGACAGAGCGACAGCGCGGAGGGTGGCAGCCGAAAGGAAAAGACCCGGCGGATGAGGCCGGGTCGGAGGAGATAGATGCTTTGGTGCGAGCGATTCGAGCCACGGGCGGAGGGACCCGCCCGTCCACCTGGAGTGCGTGCGGGTCAGATGCGGGCGGCGGCGGTGGCGCCCCAGGTGGTGCGCCAGCGCTTCTTGACGAGGCCGAGGCCGAAGAGGGCGACGAGGCAGAGGCCGGCGAAGAAGAGGATGCCGAAGGTGTAGTTGCCGGTGTGCGCCTTCGACGCGCCGAAGAACATGCCGAGGAGGAAGCCGCCGATGCCGCCGCCGCAGCCGACGAGGCCGGTCATGACGGAGATGTCCTTGGCGAAGCGCTGGGGGAGGAGTTGGAAGACGGAGCCGTTGCACATGCCAAAGGCGCCGGAAGCGATGAAGAAGGCGGCTCCGCAGATCCAGAGGTTGTCGGCGAGGGCGGCGAGGATCATGGCGCCGGCGGCGATGGAGTAGAAGATGGTGAGGGCGCGGATGCCTCCGAGCTTGTCGGCGAGGGCGCCGCCGCCGGGGCGGCCGAGGGCGCCGACGAGCGTGCAGAAGGCGGCCATTTCGCCGGCGTGCACGGGAGAGAGATGGAACTGGTCCTTGAAATAGATGGCGAAGGCGGTGGCGAGGCCGACGAAGCCGCCGAAGCTGATGGTGTAGAAGAAGCAGAACCAGTGGGCGTCGCGCTGGCCGAGGAGGGCGGCGTAGTCGGAGAGCTTCTTTTTCTTAAACTCGCCCGGGGGCTCCTTCGAGAAGATGACGTAAAGGATGAAGGCGATCGCGAGCGGGATGAGCGCGAAGCCGAAGACGGAGTTCCAGCCGAACACTTTGGCGAGACGCGGCGCGAGAAGATGGTCGATCACCACGCCGACGTTGCCCGCTCCGGCGAGGCCGAGGACGACGCCCTGCATGTGCGGGGGATACCAGCGGCCGGACT
>CAMLNJ010000418.1 GCA_946481225.1 uncultured Verrucomicrobiota bacterium
AGCGAGGGCGCGTCGTTCACGCCGTCGCCCACCATGGCGACGCGCTTCGCCCCGCCCTCCTTCAACGCCGTGATCGCCTCGACCTTCTGCGCCGGCGACAGCCCCGCGCGCACCTCGTCCACGCCCAGCTCCGCCCCCACCGCCTCCGCCGTCGCGCGCCGATCCCCGGTCAGCATCACCGTGCGGATCCCCTCGCGCCGGAGCGCCGCCAGCACCGGCGCCGACTCGCGCCGGATCGCGTCGCGCAACAACACCCGCCCGAGAAAATCCCCGCCCACCACCCACACCTCGGCAAACTCCGCCGCCGAGTGCGGCAACTTCTCCGCCCATCCCTTCAGCGGCCCCTTTTCCAACAGTTCCCGCCGCCCCAGCATCACCGCCACTCCGCGCACGCGCCCGCGCACGCCCTGCCCCGTCATCGACTCGAACCCGTCGACATCCACCTCCGCCACCCCGCGCGCCCGCGCATCGCGCACGACGGCCCGCGCCAAGGGATGCTCCGAGCGCGCCTCGAGCGCATAGGCCAGCTCCATCACCTCGCGCTCCCTCCCCGGCGGGAAGCTCTCATACGAATCGACCGCCAGTTCGCCCGTCGTGAGCGTGCCGGTTTTGTCCAGCGCGATCACCTTCACCTCCGCCAGCTTCTCCACCGCCGCCCCGCCGCGAAACAGCACCCCATGCCGCGCGCCCCACGCGATCGCCGCGAGAATCGCGGACGGGATCGACAGCACCAGCGCGCACGGGCTCATCACCACCAGCAACGTCATCGCCCGATAAAACGCCGACGGCGCGTCCTCCGTCCCCCGCCAGGGTTTCAGCCCCGTGCCCAGCCACCACACGAGAAACATCACCGCGCACGCCCCGAGCACCAGATAAGTGTAGCCCGTGCCGAACTTATCCGTGAAACGCTGACTCGGCGCGCGCAGCCGCTGCGCCCCGTGGATCATGCGGATGATCTTTTGCAGCGTGCTCTCCGACGGCAGCCGCGCCACGCGCCAATCGAGCGTGCCGCCGACGTTGAGCGTGCCGCTGAAAACCTCGTCTCCGCGCCCTTTCTCCACCGGCACCGCCTCTCCGGTCAGCGCCGACTCGTCCGCGCCGCTCTCGCCATTCTCGACGACCCCGTCCGCGCAAAACGCCTCGCCGGGCTTCACGCGCACCAGATCGCCGATGCCGACCTCCTCGATCGGCACCACCTTCTCCCGCCCGTCGCGGTCCACGATCGTCGCCTGCTTCGGCGCCGCCTTGAGCAACGCGTCCACCTCGCGGTTCGTTCGCTCGTTCGCGAAAGCCTCCATCGCCCCCGACGCGGAAAACAAAAACAACAGCAACACCGCCTCGCTCCACGCCCCGATGAAGGTCGCGCCCAGCGCCACCGCGAGCATGAGAAAATGGATCTCGAGCTTCCCCTTGCGAAGATTCGCCCACGAATCCTTGGCCGCGTCCCAACCGCCCGCGATCAAAGCCGCCCCGCCCAGCGTCGGCGCGAGCCACGCAGGCCCCGCGCCCGCCAGCTTCACTCCCCAACCCGCGAGCCCCAGCACGCCGCACCCCGCGGCATAGGCGCCGAGTTCACGCCAATCCTCGTCGTGGCCATGGCCATGCTCGTCGCCCTCCGCTTCCGGCCACTCGTATTCCTTCCAGCGCCAGAGCTTCGGCGCCGTCTCGCAGACCGGCCCGGTCAATTGAACCATGCCGCCCTCCCGCGTCAGGGTAAAACCCGCCGGGGCCGCGCTCCCCGCTCCCCCGCCGGCCAGATCCTCTTCGATCGCCGCCAAGGTCTCCGCCAAGCGCGTCCGCAGCGCCTCGACATCCACCGGGCCAAGCGTGGCGAGGTGAACCTTTCTCGCGACGGGATCGAGCCGCACAGCCTCCACCCCCGGCTCCTGCCGAAGAAACTCCGCCAAGGTCTCCGCCCACAGGGTGCTCTGCATCATGGTGGCTTCACCACTACTCGCCCGCCGCTTCTCCGCAAGGTGGGCCTCCGCGCGCCGCTTGCCCAAATCTCACGGCGTCCGGGGGACCGTTTTTCCGAGCCCCGCGAGCCGCTGGAATCGCCGTTTCCCGTGTTGAAACTGCTTACAAGCATCCCCGTAATATATTTTCCTACAGATACTTAGTAAACAACCACGGTTATGCTTAGGGAGACGATTCCTACTTCCCTGGCAGCGTTATCCCTCCCATCAGTCCCCGGATGGAACGCCGATATTCTCCCTCCGCCGCACGCCGGCTCGCCCGCTTTTTTTCCGTCGCCACCCTCGGACTCTGCCTCACGCCGCACCTGCACGCCCTCCTGGACCGCAGTCCGTCGGGCGCCCCCGACGGTCTCAGCGACGTCTGGGCCTTCGTCTACAACTACAACGCCTCCTCCGCCTCGCCCGACGCCGACTCGGACGGCGATGGCCTCAGCAATCGCGACGAGGCCCGCGCCGGCACCAACCCCCTCGATGCCGCCTCGCGCGCCTTCGTGAACCTCGAACTCCCCGCTCCCGGAGTCGCCCGCGTCCGCTTCCCCACCCAACCGGGCAAACGCTACCAGCTCCAGCGCTCCGCGACCCTCGAAGCCGGCTCTTGGACCCCCTTCGCCACCCAGGTCGGCACCGGCGCCTCGTCGTCCTCCGACGCCTCCCTGGAGGGCTCCCCGCGCGCTTTCTTCCGCGCCGTCGTCGACGACATCGACACCGACGCCGACGGCCTCGCCGACTGGGAGGAGCGCGCCGTCGGATACGACCCCTCCACCGCCCACACCCGCCGCGAGCCCGGCACCGATCTCCAACGCTTGTCCGAACGCCTCGGCGCCTCCGACAAAATCTCGATCACCGCCATGGCCAACGAATCCTCCGAGGCCTGGCCCCGCCCCATGACCGTCGCCATTCGCCGACGCCAGGGCTTCCATAAGCTCAGTCTCACCGTCGGACTCTCCGGCACCGCCACCCGCGGCGCCGACTACTCCTCGCCCTTCTCCTCCGACGCCAACGTCGTCACCTTCGCGCCCGACGAACGCGAAAAACACTTCACCTTCACGCCGCTCCCCGACGCCCTCGACGCCGAATCCCCGGAGACCATCGTCCTCACGCTCACCCCGGCCGGCGCCGCGACCGTCGTCGGCTCCGCCAGCGTCACCCTCACCATCGCCAACTCCACCGCCGCCAGCGGCCCCACCGTCCCCGAGGCCTCGCGCTTTCTCCAGCAGGCCAGCTTCGGCCCCGACGACGCCTCGCTCGCCGCGGTCATGAACCGGGGCTTTGCCAACTGGATCGCCGACGAGGCCGCCCTGCCCAACCCCGGCCGCGTCAGCCCATGGGTCCATCGCCAAAACAAGACGGTCCCCGGCTCCTCCGGCTATCGCGCGCAAACGCCCCTTTACCCGAATCCCTCCCTCATCGAGTCCTACCAGAAGCAGGTCGGCATCTGGCACGCCATCATGGGCCGCCGCGATCCGCTCGCGCCCTCCGCCGAGTCCGGCGCGCCCTCCGCCCTGCGCCAGCGCGCCGCCTACGCCCTCTCCCAGATCCTCGTCGTTTCCGAGAAACACGCCGAGCTCAACTACCACACCGAGGGCATGGCCGACTACTGGGACACGCTTCTCGTCCACGCCTTCGGCAACTACCGCGACCTCCTCCGCGCCGTCACCCTGCACCCCTGCATGGGCGTCTACCTCTCCCACCTGAAAAACCGCAAGGCCGACCCCGCCCTCAGCCGGTATCCGGACGAAAACTACGCCCGTGAGATCCTCCAGCTCTTCACCGTCGGCCTCTGGGAGCTCAACCCCGACGGCACCCGCCGACTCGACGCCTCCGGCAACCCCGTCCCCGCCTACGGCAACGCCCAGGTCACCGCCTTCGCCCGCGTCTTCACCGGCCT
>CAMLNJ010000419.1 GCA_946481225.1 uncultured Verrucomicrobiota bacterium
TCGCTCCTTCGCCGACGGAGTTCACCGCGCTGACGACGTAGTGGTAGGTGACGCCGTTGGTCACCGAGGCGTCGGTGTAGCTCGGCGCGGTGACGGTGGCGATGGTGGAGTAGGGGCCGCCGCTGGTCGTGGCGCGCTTCACCTTGTAGCTCGTCGCGCCGAAGGATTCGGTCCAGCGCAGAGGCACGCGGTTCTCGCCGGGGGCGGCGAGGAGGGAGAGCGGCGCGGCCGGCGCGGCGACGGGGGCGGCGCCGTTGCCCGTGGTGATGCTCACGTTGCTGAAGGTCGCGGTGCAGAGCGTGCCGGGCTTGTTGGAGGAGACGCAAAGGCCGAGGTAGGGCGAGGCGCCGAGGTTGTCGTAGCGCGCGATGACGAGGGTCGCCCAGCTCGTGCCGTCGGGCGAGGCGTAGGTGGTGACGATGTTGCCGAGCCGTTCGATTTTCACCCACCAGGAGGGTTGCGGGATCCAGTAGCCCTGCGCCTCCCAGTTCGAGCCGCCATACATCTCTCCCCAGCCGTGGAAATAGGACTCCACGACGCTGTCGGGTTTGAGGGCGACCCAGGCTTTGGCCGCTGGGGTGGCGTTGAGGTCGGAGCGGATCATCACGCCGGCCTTGTTGTGGGTGCCGAGGTTTTGCAGGGACTCGACCTTGGCGATCAGAGTGCAGTCGCCGGTGACCTGCTTGTAGACGTAGTAGAGGGACTCGGCGCCGTGGGTCCAGATGTCGCTGCCCTGGCCGCTCACCGTCCAGACGCCGTTGCTATAGCTGGAGCTGCCGGAGGGCGACGCGCCGCCGATGTTGGCGCCTGTCATGCCCGTGCTGACGAGGCTGTGGCTCGGCAGGGTGATCGGCGCGGGCGGAGTCGCCGTCGAGCTGTCGGCCGGTTTGAGGAACATGAAGGCGTCGGCGTTGCCGGGCTGAGACGCGATCTTCCGGTTGATCCACGGGGTGGAGAGGCCCTTGCGCAATTCGTAGTGGCTCTTGAGGAGGTAGAACGGCCGGGGCTCGGCGGTGAAGCCGGGGCTGTCCCAAGGGCCCATGTAATATTCGTCGGTGGTGCCCATCGGCACGAAGACGGTGGGTTTGCCGAGAACGTAGCGGCAGTAGTATTCTCCCATGGCGAGCAGGCGATGGTCGAGCTCGGAGTAGACGTCGATGCCCTGCTTCCAGAAGATTTCCGCGGCGAAGGCCATCGCCGAGATGTGATTGTAGGCGTGGCCGGAGTCGCGGGCGGTCTCGCCGTGCTCGCCGTTGCTCAGGCTGTTGCGGAGGCCGGTGGAGGCGAAGGCGCGGTATTGCCGCAGCACCTTGTCGAGCTTCGCGGTGTCGTCGTTGAAGGCGGCGATGGCGGCGGCGGCGGCGAGGCTCAGCGACCCTTTGTTGGTCGGGCCAAGCACGTCGATGTGCAGCCCGGTGGACGGCCAGTAGACGTTGCCGAAGAGGTTTTTCACCGCGTCGGTGTCGGCCTGGGTCCAGCCGGACCAGGTGCCGCGCAGGATGTCCGCGCCGCCGACAAAGCGGAAGGCGTAGTCGCCGAGGTCCAGGCCGGACTCCATGCCGGTGAAGCTTGTCTGCGTGTCCGCCCAGGCGCGCAGGATGTCGCGCGCTTTTTGGGCATACTGCGCGTCGCCGGTGAAATACCACATGCGCGCGAGGTTGTAGACCGCGGTCATGTCGTTGCGCCACTGGTCGAGGTTTACGTTGGGGTTGCGGCTGACGTTCGCGAAGGGCCCCTGCTTCGCGTAGCCGAGCGAGGAGCGCCAGTCGGCCGCGAGCGCGGCGTAGCCGGACTTCCACGGTTCGATGTTCAGGTTGGCCTTAAGCGCGGCGAGGTCCTCAGTGGTGAGCGGAACGCTCGGATGCACGTAGGCGGAAGCGGAGGCGGCGAAGCCGGCCAGCGCGGCGAGCACGGCGACGGCGCGGCGGGCGCGCCCGGGGATGTTTTGCGGGGTATGTTTCATGGAGAAAACGGCCCCGTCTTGCGCAGGGCGCAAATCTGCGCTGGAAAGCGGTCCTCTGGAGTAAAGATGCCGCGTTTCAGAGGCACTGAATCGAGGCGGAGCTTCGGCTCGTAGGGAGGGGGCGGGGTGCGGCGAGGCCAGCATGCCCGGCCGGGAAACCCGAGGTTCGCGCCTGCTTACCCTGTTATCACGAGGGGCGTGAGGCGCATGATGAAATGCACCGGGTGCAACCGCGCGCCGAAAAAACAGTCGCACGCGGAGATAAGGAGCGCGGATCGCTAACATGGTAAGCAGTTGAGGCGGTTGTCCGGCCGAGGCGAGGGGCAGACATTTCCGTCGAACTTCATTCCCCGTTCCCGCGCCGGCCAAGGTCGGGTGCGGTGCATACCCCGCGCGGTTGCGCTCTCGCATCGTTCGATGCGACGGGCTCCTCGCCTCAATGATTCGCCACCAAAATCCCATGCCCCTACAAACCCGTCTCTCGTATCGAAGCATGGCGGCCCGCCTCTTGGCCGCCATCGGCGCCCTCGTCGGCGCCGCTTCGCCGCTCGTCCATGCGGCGTCCATCAGTTGGTCCGGCACCGCCGCATCTTCCGACTGGGCCACGGGCTCAAACTGGGTGGGCGGCACCGCTCCCTCGGCGTCCGATGTCGCCGTTTTCGATCAAGGCGGCTACGCCAACCAGCCCAACGCGGGCACGAGCAGTGTCGGCGGGATCTTGGTCGGCTCCTCTTCGGCCCCGGTGACGATTGGCGGCACCTCGCTCATGATCGGCGCGGGCGGCGTAACGGTCAACGCCGGCGCGGGCACCGCGACCTTCAGCGGACCGATCAAGCTCGCGACGGGATTTCAACGCTGGGAGGTGGGAGCGGGATCGACGCTCGCGCTCGCGCGCATCGGCGCGGGCGGCGGCGCCGACCATGTTTATGGCCCCGAGGGCGCCATCGCGATCATCTCGGCTTCCGGCACGAAAACCACGACGAACGTCAACGGCTGGGACTGGCGCGGTCCCGCGGACCAACGGACCGGTTTGCTCGGTCCCGGGATGGTGATCGACAACGGCGACGGCACTTACGATTGGGCGAGTTCCAACGGCGGCGTGATCGGCGTGGCGACCTACTTTGCGGCCGGCACCGGAGATCGGAACAACGTGTCGATCACGAGCGACACCACCCTGAATATCAACGCGTCCTGGGCGTCCTTGAAGGTGAGCGGATCGACGTTCACGGCCAACGGCAACAACCTCTACATCGACACGGGCATCATCCTGCAGAGCGGCGGCGCCATCGCGGGGACGGCGCCCTTGAAGTCCAACCAGGACGGGCTTTACGTTTACACGCCTGACAGCGGCACCATCGCCAACGGCGTGCAGGACAACGGAACCACCGCCCGCAAGCTCTACAAAGTCGGCGCGGGCGCCCTGACCCTCTCCGGCGTCAACACCTACACCGGCGATACCGTCGTCCACTCCGGCGGTTCCCTCACGCTCGCGGACAGCGGCTCGCTCCGGTTCGTGATCGGCGCGACCGGCGTGAACAACAAGGTCACCGGCGCCGGCGGCCTCACCGTGGACGGAGACTTCGTCTTCGACCTTGCCGGCGCCGGCGCGTCGCTGGGCGATTCATGGCAGATCGTCGACGTCTCCACGCTCGACGAGACCTTCGGCCCGACCTTCTCCGTCTCCGGCTTCACCCTCAGCGGGAGCAAGTGGACGCGTCCGGTGAACAGCCTGTATTACGAATTTGATACGTCGACCGGCCAGTTGAAAGTCGTCGGCCAGCCCGAGGTCTACGTTCCGCCTTCCGTCACCCTCGGCACCCACGACACCACCTACGCGATCGGCTCGGACATCGTCCTGAGCGTCTCCGCCTCGGGCCTGGGCACGCTCACCTACCAAT
>CAMLNJ010000420.1 GCA_946481225.1 uncultured Verrucomicrobiota bacterium
TAACACCGTCACCCTGGGCGGCTCCAATGCCGCCTTCACCGGCAAGATCCTCGTCGGCGACGGGCGCGCCAGCGCCATCGCGATCGACTCGGAGGCGCGCCTCGGGCCCGCCCCCGCCTCGCTCGTCGCCAACCAGCTTACGCTCAATCGCGGCACCATCCACGTCTCCGGCACGCAGGCCATCGACGACGCCACCCGCGGCATCCTCCTCGATGTGAACGGCGGCGCCTTCAACGTCGCCTCCGGCGGCACCCTCACTCTCTCGAGCCCGCTCTACAGCCCCGACCTCGGCGGCTCCGTCGTCGCCGGCACGCTCGGCAAGGCCGGCGCCGGCACCCTCGTCCTTAACAGCCCGGGCAACACTTTCAAGGGCACGCTTCACGTCGACACCGGCAGCACCTCCGCCGACGACGGCATCGTTCGCGTCGCGAACAACCAGGTTCTCGCGAGCGCCCACAGCCCGATCTACATTAACAACAACACCGGCGGCAGCTCTCGTCTCCAGATCGACGGGACCACCGGCGCCATCACCTTGCCGCGCGTTTCCCTCGCCGGCCGCAACAACTCCGTCCCCGCCATCCAGAATCTCGCCGGCGCCAACAATCTCGGCGGCCTCACGCTGATGGCCGGCGGCTCCAACTACATCGTCCAGTCCGACGCCGGCCGGCTCAACTTCACCTCGGGCATCTCCTCCGGCGTCGCCGGAAACCGGACCATCACCTTCCAAGGCGCCGGCGACATCTCCGCGCTCAACACCCTCGCGGAAGGCTCCGCCGACACCGTAAGCCTCGTCAAACTCGGCACGGGCGTCCTCACCCTCGCCGGCGCGTGCAGCCACGACGGCTCCACCACGCTCAGCGGCGGCACGCTCCGCCTCGACGGCAGCCTCGTCACCTCCGGCGCGATGACCGCCGCCGCGGGCACCACCTTGGCCGGCATCGGCTCCAGCAACGCCGCGACCACGATCAACGGCACCCACGCTCCCGGCGGCGCCGCCAACTCCACTGGCACCCAGACATTCACCGGCCCCTTGGGCTACGGCGCCGGCGCCCGCCTGAACTGGACGCTCGTTTCCAACGACACCGCCGCCTCATCCGCGAACAAAGTCTCCGCCCAGTCCGTCACCGCGGCCTCCGGCGCCACGATCCACCTCGCCCTGAACGGCCCCGGCAGCACCGTCGATTTCACCAACGGCTTCTGGACGCAGATCCGCGTCTGGCCGCTGATCGCGTCCACCGCGCTGAGCGGCCAGTTCGCGCTCGGCACCGTCAGCGACGATTCAGGCGGTCGCAACGTGTCCGCCTACGGCTCCTTCCAGCTCCAGCAAAGCTCCTCCGGCGTCTCGGTCGTCTTTTACCCGCTCGGCGCCACGCCTCCCTCGGCCCCCACCGGCCTGTCCGCGACCGGTTCCCCCGGCACCGTGACGCTCGCCTGGACCGCCGCCTCCGGCGCCGTCTCCTATAACGTCCGCCGCTCCACCAGCGTCGGCGGCCCCTATGAGACCGTCGCCACCGACGTCGCCACCACCGCCTTCACCGACGCCTCGGTCTCCAATGGCACGACCTACTACTACGTCGTCACCGCCGTGAACGGCTTCGGCGAAAGCGGCGAGTCCGCCGAGACCGTGGTCACGCCTCGCGCGCCCTCCGTCGTCGACAAGGCCGACAACACCCTCGCCCTCGACCAGCCCGCCAGCTGGGCCGGCTCCGCTCTTCCCACCGCGTGGGACACCGCCCGCTGGGCCGGCCTCTCCGGCGCCAACTCCGCCGTCCTCGGCTCCAACTTCGGCCTGCACGGCATCGTCGTCGGCTCCACCGGAGGCGCCGTGGGTATCGGCGCGGGCAATACACTCACCCTCGGCGCGGGCGGCGTCGACATGGGCGCGGCGACGCAAAACCTCGCCATCGCCGCCGGCCTCGCCCTCGGCGCCGGCCACCAGTCCTGGACCGTCGCCGCCGGCCGGACCTTCGCGCTCACCGGCGCCCTGTCGCGAAGCGCCGGCTCCACGCTTCTCATCGACAAGTCCGCCGGCGCAGGCGCGGTGACCTCCGGCACCATCGTCAACGCCGGCTCGACCGGCATCGTCGGCCCTTGGGCGATCATCAAGAGCGCCGGCGCCTCCGCCAACAACTCCGCCGCCGGCCACACCTACGCGACCAAGGACGGCGCCAACAACCTCGTGGCCTACGCCGCCGCCACCTCGCAGACCGGCACCGGCGCCTGGGGCGGCATCCCTTCCGGCGGCACCGGCACGGCCAACCACGACATCAGCGGCGCGGGCACCCTCGGCGCCACCGGCCTGGCCCGCAGCGTCAACACCCTCCGCTACACCGGCGCCGGCGCCCGCCAGCCGGGCAACAACGCCGGCGACCTCCTCACGATCAACGGCCTGATGAACGCCGGCACCGGCGCCTTCACCCTCGGGCGGGATGGTGGCAACATCACGAACGACTTCTCCTTCGGCATCCTCGTCGGCGCGAACAACGAGCTCGTCCTCGCTCCCATGAGCGCCGACATCGTTCTCTACAGCTTCATCAAGAACGGCGCGGGCGGCGCCGGCGCCGTGACCGTCGCCGGCAACAACGCCGTCGTGCTTGGCGGCGCCAACACCTTCACCGGCGGCCTCCACCTCAACTCCGGGACGCTCCAGCTCGCCGTCGACAACGCCCTCGGCACGGGAACCCTCCGCATAAGCGGCGGCGCCATCCGCGCTTCCGGCGCCGCGCGCACCATCTCCAACGCCGTCGTCCTCAACGGCGGCTTCACCCTCGGCCGCAACACCCACTTCGGCGGCGCCGTCACTCTCGCCAACGACGTGACCGTCACCTCCGCCAATCCCGACGCGCAGACCGCCTCCACCTCGGTCTTCGCCGGCGCCATCGGTGGAACCCGCGGCATCGCCTTCGCCGAGGGCGCCAACCCGACCGGCACGATCGTTCTCTCCGGCGCCAACACCTACGCCGGTGGCACCACGCTCCACGCCGGCGTCTTGCAGCTGGGCCACGTATCCGCCCTCGGCGCCGCCACCGGCAACCTCGCCGTCAACGGCGGCACGCTCAACCTCAACGCTTTCAGCCCGATCATCGGCCGGCTCTCGGGCTCAGGCGGCGCGATCGCCAACCTCGCCACCGGCACCTCCACGCTCACGACCAACAGCTCCGCGAACTCGACCTTCGCCGGCTCGCTGCAAAACGGAGCTGCCGGCCAGGTGCTCGCCTTGACCAAGCAGGGCGCCGGCACGCTCTCGCTCTCCGGCGCCAACACCTACACCGGCGCGACCACCGTCTCCGCCGGCGGCCTGAACGTCGCCGGTTCCCTCGCCGGAGCCGTCTCGGTCGCCACCGGCGCCACCCTCTCCGGCGCCGGCTCCATCCAGGGCCCCGTGACCCTCGCCACCGGTGCCATTCACGCGCCCGGCGACCCCGCCGGCGTCCAGACGATCGGCGGCACGCTCGGCTACGCGAACGGCGCGCGCTTTCGCTGGATACTTCCTGCCAACAGCGCCGCGACCGACGCCGCCGGCCGCGTCTCCGCCGGAGTGGTCAACGTCGCCTCCGGAGCTGGGATCGACCTCGTGTTCAACTCCGCCGGCTCCACCGTGAACTTCGCCGACGCCTTTTGGACCCAGCCTCGCAGTTGGACCGTGCTGAGCGCCTCGAACAAGACCGGCGACTTCGTCCTCGGCTCCGTCACCGTCGACGCCGGAGGCCGCCAGCTCTCGGATTACGGCACCGTCGTGCTCCAGCAGACATCGACTTCGGTGACATTGAGCTTCACGCCCGTCGCCCCGCTCACGCCCGCCGCCGAATGGCGCGCCACGCATTTCGGAGCCGACTGGGCCGCGCTCCCCGAGGCC